>NZ_CAOLGM010000206.1:0-4247 GCF_948475835.1 uncultured Escherichia sp.
TAATAATGCGTCGCGCAATAAATGATCATTTCCACGACGACGCGTAAAGCCAATGCGGTCAAAATATTCCAGAATCTGAATTGCCAGCTTTCGGCCTACGCCTAAGCGATCGCGGAAATCCGCCGCGCAGGTTGAACCACACTCCTGATCGAGATCGCGGATCATATTGGCAAATTCGACAATCCGATCGTTACGGTAATAACGATCTTTGACGATCGCGGTAATTATTCCTTGCTGCGCCGCCTGGCGTAGCGTCAGGCGCATTGCCTGCTCGTCGGTACCCGTCTCTTTTGCCAGATCACGCACCCACCACGGCTCGTCACCAAACAGCGGCTCTGCTTTTTGCCAGATGGCCTGCTGCTCTTCGCTGAAGCCCGCTTTGTGATCCGGCAGATGCAGCCAACCGTGATGACTGAGGATGTCGCCGCTTTCGCGCATCTTTTCAATCAGCAACAGTACTAGCGCTTCATCTTCCATTGGCAACGCCATACGTCGCAGACGTTCGCGCCCAGGCCCAGGTTCATCGCGATGTTGCTCATGATAAGTCGCTAATGTGTCGAGAATTTTCCGTTGCCAGCGAGCGGCAACCGGCGCATTCAACAAGCTATAACCAGCCTGAATATAGCCAGGCTGTTGCAGCAATTCGCGCATCCCTTCGCCGTTGAGCTGGCGCGCCCAGGCGAAATCCGCAAGGTTAACCGCGCCGCGTTCCAGATGAACAGATAACGCATCGGCATCGCTCTGCGCCCGTGCAAGAGACGCCAGCCATTGCAGATATTCCGGCTTACGTTTACCGCGACGCGGCGGGTTAAGCATCACCACACGCGCCCCCGCCAGCGTGTTGCGGGCCGAGATATCGCGCAGCACTAAGCGATCGTTATCCGCCAGCCACAGCGGCGTGTCGAACACCAGCTCGGCAAGGTTATCTTCCAGCAGCGAAACGCGTCCCGTAACGTGGCTGGCGGCGTGGTGAATATGCAGCGGCTGCCACTGGGTCAGCGGCGTATGGGTTTGAAGCTCGACAATCACCCGTGTGAACGGCTCTGGCGGCGCATCGGCAAGCAGCCAGTCGCCACGGTTAATCTGCTCTTTTTCCGCATCACCCGCGATGTTAAGCGCGATACGCTGCCCGGCATGGGCGGTTTCTGTTGGCTGGTTTTGTGCATGCAGCGCACGTACACGCATCGGTTTATTTACACCAGTCAGCCAGAGTGAATCGCCTACCTTCACTTCCCCGCTTAACGCCGTACCGGTGACGACCAGCCCGGCACCTTTTACGGTAAATGCGCGGTCGATCGCGAGGCGGAAACTATGTTGGCTGGCGTGTTCACGTCCTGGTAACTGAAGCAGATGCTCGCGCAGGGCATCAATTCCCCGACCTTCGGTTGCTGCGGTGATAAACAGTTTTGCCTCAGCAAAACCGTATTCCCGCAGCACCTCCTTTACCTGGCGTTCAACCTCATCAACACGCGCTTCGTCCACGCGATCGGCCTTGGTCAGCGCCACTGTCAGCATCGGGTTACCGGTCAGCTGCAAAATCGCCAGATGCTCACGGGTCTGCGCCATCACGCCGTCATCGCACGCCACCACCAACAGCGCGTGATCGATACCACCAACGCCCGCCAGCATGTTGGAAAGAAACTTTTCATGACCGGGTACGTCGATAAAACCAGGCACGCGACCATCCGGCTGCGGCCAGTAGGCATAGCCGAGATCGATGGTCATGCCGCGCTTTTTTTCTTCCGGCAGACGGTCAGCATTTACGCCAGTAATCGCCTGCAATAAGGTTGTTTTGCCGTGGTCAACGTGTCCGGCAGTCGCAATAATCATTTCAACAACATCTCCAAAAACCGTTGCTCATCTTCAAGGCAGCGTAAATCCAGCCACAATCGTCCGTCATAAATACGACCAATCACCGGCACTGGCAATTCACGCCAGCGGGCGGCTAATGACTCAAGGTGGCTACCGCGTCCATCATGGGGTGTAAACGTTAATGCCGCGCTCGGCAGGCGATCAACCGGCAGCGAACCACTGCCAATCTGCGAAAGACATGGCATAACCTGTACCGCAAACTCCGCGCCGTAATGTGCGGCAAGGGGAGCCTGTAAACGTTGTGCCTGGATTTGAATGACCTCTGCGCTGCGGGTAAGCAGGCGCAGGGTCGGTAATTTTTCACTCAGAGCTTCAGGGTGTAAATAAAGACGCAACGTGGCTTCCAGCGCCGCGAGGGTCATTTTATCCGCGCGTAATGCACGCTTCAGCGGGTGGCTTTGCAGGCGGGCGATCATCTCTTTTTTACCAACAATAATTCCTGCCTGCGGCCCGCCTAACAACTTGTCGCCGGAGAAACTCACCAGACTGACGCCCGCCGCAATCAACTCCTGCGGCATTGGCTCTTTCGGCAAACCGTACTGGCTAAGATCGACCAGCGAGCCACTGCCTAAATCAGTCACTACGGGAACATCCAGCTCTTTGCCGAGCGCCACCAGTTCCGCTTCATCTATCGCTTTGGTGAACCCCTGAATGCTGTAGTTACTGGTATGTACTTTCATCAACAGTGTGGTATTTTCATTCACCGCCTGACGATAATCATTCGCGTGCGTGCGGTTGGTGGTCCCTACTTCGTGTAGGGTGCAACCTGCCTGACGCATAACATCGGGAATACGAAACGCGCCGCCAATCTCCACCAATTCGCCGCGAGATACTACCACCTCTTTCCCGCTGGCAGTGGCCGCCAACATCAATAACACCGCCGCCGCATTGTTATTGACGATACAGGCATCTTCCGCCCCCGTAATACGGCACAGCAGTTGCGCCAGCGCCCGATCGCGATGTCCGCGTCCGGCGTCGTCCAGATCGTACTCGAGGGTCACTGGCGAACGCATAGCCTGCGCAACGGCTTCCACCGCGGCTTCCGCCTGTAAAGCTCGCCCAAGGTTGGTATGCAGCACGGTTCCCGTCAGGTTGATCACCGGACGCAGCGCGCTCTGCGCTTCTTTCGTCAACCGGGCATCGACTTCTTGCGCCCAGTTTTCACACCACGCAGGCAGCGTCTGGCTGCCACGAATCACTTCTCGCGCTTCGTCGAGCATCTGACGCAACAATTCCACCACGCGGGTGTGACCATAAGTATCACGCAAAGAAAGGAAGGAGCTATCGCGCAATAAGCGATCAATAGCCGGAAGTTGACTATAGAGGGAACGCGTTTCGGTTGTCATAGGAAACCTGGCTGATCAAGGCCCTCTCACACGGAGAAGGGCGTTTAACATAACCACGGATTGTAACGTGAGATGGGTCAGGAGGACATATCGCGCATCAAGCCTTTGGCGGTTCGGTGCGAGCAAAACTTTCGCGGCTAAACAGGTTTTCGACCAGTTTGACTAAGTGTGGGCGGTCGACACACCAACCTGGCGCAACGCGGCGGAAATTGAGATATCCGACGGCACAGGCAATGGCGATAGTCGCCAGATTGACCGTATCGGTTTTGAGTGTGCCATCGACCAGATATCCTTCCAGCACATCCAGACTGCGGTTGATTTTCTCCCGCTGGCGTAACAATTCATCTTCAGACTGCTGCGCCGCTGGACGCGCCTGTTCACGCACCGATACCAGCCCGGCATCCATAATGCCATCCGCCAGTGCCTCAATTTTGCGCACCCGCAACGACTCCAGCGGATCGCGCGGCAACATCGCCGGAGCGACATTCATTAATTCAATATATTCAGCGATGATCGGCGAATCAAACCAACATTCGCCCTCTTCGGTCACCAGCACCGGCACTTTTCCTAACGGGTTAAATTGCGCCACGCCGTTGTCCGCGTTATAGGGCAGTTCATTAATAAATTCGAAAGTTATGCCCTTTTCTAACAACAGAATAGAAAGTTTGCGTACAAACGGGCTGGTGTAGCTACCGACGAGTTTCATGCCGAGTCCTTTGTGCGAGGAAAAATATCAGTATGGCCTGGTGATGGGAAAAAGGGCAGAAAATGTTGATGGTTTGTTACTTCCAAATAAATCACATATTTATCATGGTGATATAAATATTTTCCTAATTGTTTCTATCTGATGGATATCTCACTTAAGGCTTTCTTATAAATCTGTAGGGTTTTGCCTGGAAGCAGACAAATAACCCGATAAAACAAGGATGAGCAGATGAGCGGAAAACCGGCAGCGCGTCAGGGCGACATGACGCAGTATGGCGGTAGCATTGTCCAGGGTTCAGCCGGGGTGCGCATCGGTGCCCCCAC
>NZ_CAOLGM010000207.1:0-4186 GCF_948475835.1 uncultured Escherichia sp.
CCACTATGATCAACGGCCTTGGCGTGCTGGGGTGGGGCGTGGGTGGGATCGCAGCAGAAGCCGCAATGTTAGGCCAGCCGGTTTCCATGCTTATCCCGGACGTAGTGGGCTTTAAACTTACCGGTAAATTACGTGAAGGTATTACCGCCACAGACCTAGTTCTCACTGTTACCCAAATGCTGCGCAAACATGGCGTGGTGGGGAAATTCGTCGAATTTTATGGTGATGGTCTGGATTCACTACCGCTGGCGGATCGCGCCACCATTGCCAATATGTCGCCAGAATATGGTGCCACCTGTGGCTTCTTCCCAATCGATGCTGTAACCCTCGATTACATGCGTTTAAGCGGGCGCAGCGAAGATCAGGTTGAGTTGGTCGAAAAATATGCCAAAGCGCAGGGCATGTGGCGTAACCCGGGCGATGAACCGATTTTTACCAGTACGTTAGAACTGGATATGAATGACGTTGAAGCGAGCCTGGCAGGGCCAAAACGCCCACAGGATCGCGTTGCACTGCCCGATGTACCAAAAGCATTTGCCGCCAGTAACGAACTGGAAGTGAATGCCACGCATAAAGATCGCCAGCCGGTCGATTATGTTATGAACGGACATCAGTATCAGTTACCTGATGGCGCTGTGGTCATTGCTGCGATAACCTCGTGCACCAACACCTCTAACCCAAGTGTGCTGATGGCTGCAGGCTTGCTGGCGAAAAAAGCCGTAACTCTTGGCCTCAAGCGGCAACCGTGGGTCAAAGCGTCGCTGGCACCAGGCTCGAAAGTTGTTTCTGATTATCTGGCAAAAGCGAAATTGACACCGTATCTCGACGAACTGGGGTTTAACCTTGTGGGATACGGTTGTACCACCTGTATTGGTAACTCTGGGCCGCTGCCCGATCCTATCGAAACGGCAATCAAAAAAGGCGATTTAACCGTCGGTGCAGTGCTGTCCGGCAACCGTAACTTTGAAGGCCGTATCCATCCGCTGGTTAAAACCAACTGGCTGGCCTCGCCGCCGCTGGTGGTTGCCTATGCGCTGGCGGGAAATATGAATATCAACCTGGCTTCTGAGCCTATCGGCCATGATCGTAAAGGCGATCCGGTATATCTGAAAGATATCTGGCCATCGGCACAAGAAATTGCCCGTGCGGTAGAACAAGTCTCCACAGAAATGTTCCGCAAAGAGTACGCAGAAGTTTTTGAAGGCACAGCAGAGTGGAAGGAAATTAACGTCACACGATCCGATACCTACGGTTGGCAGGAGGACTCAACCTATATTCGCTTATCGCCTTTCTTTGATGAAATGCAGGCAACACCAGCACCAGTGGAAGATATTCACGGTGCGCGGATCCTCGCAATGCTGGGGGATTCAGTCACCACTGACCATATCTCTCCGGCGGGCAGTATTAAGCCCGACAGCCCAGCGGGTCGATATCTACAAGGTCGGGGGGTTGAGCGAAAAGACTTTAACTCCTACGGTTCGCGGCGTGGTAACCATGAAGTGATGATGCGCGGCACCTTCGCCAATATTCGCATCCGTAATGAAATGGTGCCTGGCGTTGAAGGGGGGATGACGCGGCATTTACCTGACAGCGACGTAGTCTCTATTTATGATGCTGCGATGCGCTATAAGCAGGAACAAACGCCGCTGGCGGTGATTGCCGGGAAAGAGTATGGATCAGGCTCAAGCCGTGACTGGGCGGCAAAAGGTCCTCGTCTGCTTGGAATTCGTGTGGTGATTGCCGAATCGTTTGAACGAATTCACCGTTCGAATTTAATTGGCATGGGCATCCTGCCGCTGGAATTTCCGCAAGGCGTAACGCGTAAAACGTTAGGACTAACCGGGGAAGAGAAGATTGATATTGGCGATCTGCAAAATCTACAACCCGGTGCGACGGTTCCGGTGACGCTTACGCGCGCGGATGGTAGCCAGGAGGTCGTACCCTGCCGTTGTCGTATCGACACCGCGACGGAGTTGACCTACTACCAGAACGACGGCATTTTGCATTATGTCATTCGTAATATGTTGAAGTAACAAGTATTTGCTTGCCGGTTATTTTGCTTCCGGCAAGCAAACTAATTACACAATGCAAGAGGGTTATTTGTTCAGCAAATGGCCCATTTTCTCGGCTTTGGTATCGAGATAATGTTCGTTATTGGGGTTACGACCTACAATCAATGGTACGCGTTCAACAATATTAATCCCTGCTTCGGTCAGAATTTCGACTTTTTTCGGGTTATTGGTTAACAAGCGGACTTCATTGACGCCAAGGAGTTTGAACATATCAGCGCAAAGAGTGAAGTCGCGCTCATCAGCGGCGAAGCCTAACTGGTGGTTAGCCTCTACGGTATCGTAACCTTGATCCTGCAGTGCGTAAGCGCGGATTTTATTCAGCAGACCAATGTTACGACCTTCCTGACGGTGATACAGCAAAATACCACGGCCTTCCTCGGCAATTTGCGTCAATGCCGCTTCGAGCTGGAAGCCACAATCGCAGCGCAAGCTGAACAGGGCGTCACCGGTCAGACATTCGGAATGGACGCGCGCAAGTACCGGGGTATGCCCGGAAATATCGCCATAGACTAGCGCGACATGATCGTGTCCGGTTGCCAGTTCTTCAAATCCCACCATCAGGAAATCGCCCCATGGGGTTGGCAGTTTGGCTTCTGCCACACGTTTAAGCTGCATGAAATTCTCCAGATAATGCTGGTTCTGTATTGGCTTATTTTGCCATAACGAGAAGGGGTTCACCTAATCACGACGCGTCGATCGTTCACGGAATGGCACAAATCTGTCAATTTTTCCTGGAACTGGCGTTTTCAGTTATGATTGTGGGACTTATCAAAAAGGAGAGGCCATGCGTTCGATTGCCAGACGTACCGCAGTGGGAGCTGCACTATTGCTTGTCATGCCAGTAGCCGTATGGATTTCTGGCTGGCGTTGGCAACCTGGAGAACAAAGTTGGCTACTAAAAGCGGCTTTTTGGGTTACTGAAACTGTCACCCAGCCCTGGGGCGTCATTACACATTTGATTTTATTCGGCTGGTTTCTCTGGTGTCTGCGTTTTCGCATTAAGGCTGCCTTTGTATTATTTGCCATTCTGGCGGCCGCAATCCTTGTGGGACAAGGCGTTAAATCCTGGATCAAAGACAAAGTCCAGGAACCACGACCTTTTGTTATCTGGCTGGAAAAAACACATCATATTCCGGTTGATGAGTTCTACACTTTAAAGCGAGCAGAACGCGGAAATCTAGTGAAAGAACAGTTGGCTGAAGAGAAAAATATCCCACAATATTTGCGTTCACACTGGCAGAAAGAGACGGGGTTTGCCTTTCCTTCCGGTCACACGATGTTTGCTGCCAGTTGGGCACTGCTGGCCGTTGGTTTGCTGTGGCCGCGTCGGCGAACGTTAACCATTGCTATCTTGCTGGTCTGGGCAACGGGAGTCATGGGAAGCCGCCTGCTGCTCGGGATGCATTGGCCACGCGATCTGGTAGTAGCTACGTTGATTTCGTGGGCGCTGGTGGCGGTGGCAACGTGGCTTGCGCAACGAATTTGTGGGCCATTAACACCACCTGCGGAAGAAAATCGCGAAATAGCGCAACGAGAACAAGAAAGTTAACGCTGGTTGATTTTCCGAATTTAGCCCTTAAATCATCAACAATGCGCGTGGATGCCATTTCGCAGACGGCGCGAAAATGGTACTTTAAAGGGCTATTGCGGTAAGTTGACCATAATTTATTCGCTCTAACCACATAACGGGAAGTAATGTGAAATATTTACTCATTTTCTTACTGGTGTTAGCGATCTTCGTGATTTCGGTCACGTTGGGTGCGCAGAACGATCAACAGGTGACGTTTAATTATCTGTTAGCGCAAGGGGAGTACCGTATTTCCACATTGCTGGCGGTATTGTTTGCTGCGGGGTTTGCTATCGGTTGGTTGATTTGTGGCCTGTTCTGGCTGCGAGTTCGTGTTTCCCTGGCGCGCGCTGAACGTAAAATAAAGCGACTGGAAAACCAGCTTTCACCCGCGACTGACGTGGCTGTAGTGCCGCACTCGTCAGCGGCGAAGGAATAACTTTCTATGCTGGAGTTGTTGTTTCTGCTTTTGCCTGTAGCCGCTGCCTATGGCTGGTATATGGGCCGCAGAAGTGCGCAACAAAACAAGCAAGATGAAGCCAACCGC
>NZ_CAOLGM010000208.1:0-4160 GCF_948475835.1 uncultured Escherichia sp.
CTAAATATAAAATTATTTCTTGCAGTAATTATAAAAGCCGAAAACAGAACTCAAAAACAATCTGGCTAAATAAAAGTAACAAAATTTGCTTTAAGGAAGAATTTTCTATGTACACACAGACCCTGTATGAGTTAAGTCAGGAGGCTGAACGCCTGTTACAGCTTTCTCGCCAACAGTTGCAGTTACTGGAAAAAATGCCTCTCTCTGTACCCGGAGACGACGCGCCACAACTGGCTTTACCCTGGAGTCAGCCTAATATCGCCGAACGTCACGCGATGCTGAATAATGAGTTGCGTAAAATTTCCCGACTGGAAATGGTGCTGGCAATTGTCGGTACCATGAAAGCAGGGAAATCAACCACCATTAATGCCATTGTTGGTACGGAGGTTCTGCCTAATCGTAATCGCCCAATGACTGCGCTGCCGACGCTTATTCGCCATACGCCCGGGCAAAAGGAACCGGTACTGCATTTTTCACATGTCGCGCCAATCGATTGTTTAATTCAACAATTACAACAGCGCCTGCGTGATTGCGATATTAAGCATCTGACCGATGTGCTGGAAATAGATAAAGATATGCGTGCGCTTATGCAGCGGATCGAAAATGGCGTCGCTTTCGAAAAATATTATCTGGGTGCCCAGCCTATTTTTCATTGTCTGAAAAGTTTGAATGATTTAGTGCGACTGGCGAAGGCGCTGGACGTCGATTTTCCTTTTTCTGCTTACGCCGCCATTGAGCATATTCCCGTGATTGAAGTGGAGTTTGTCCATCTGGCGGGGCTGGAGAGTTATCCCGGTCAGTTGACGTTACTGGATACCCCCGGGCCAAATGAAGCCGGGCAACCGCATCTGCAAAAAATGCTTAACCAGCAGCTGGCACGCGCCTCGGCGGTACTGGCGGTGCTGGATTATACGCAACTGAAATCGATCTCCGATGAAGAGGTCCGTGAGGCGATTTTGGCGGTGGGGCAATCGGTGCCGCTGTATGTGCTGGTCAATAAGTTCGATCAACAGGATCGTAACAGTGACGACGCCGACCAGGTGCGGGCACTGATTTCCGGGACGCTGATGAAAGGCTGTATTACGCCACAGCAGATATTTCCGGTGTCGTCGATGTGGGGCTACCTGGCGAATCGAGCGCGCCATGAGTTAGCCAACAACGGTAAGTTACCAGCGCCAGAGCAACAACGCTGGGTGGAAGATTTTGCCCATGCTGCGCTCGGCAGGCGCTGGCGTCATGACGATCTGGCGGACCTCGAACATATTCGTCATGCTGCCGATCAGTTGTGGGAAGATTCGCTGTTCGCCCAGCCAATTCAGGCGTTGCTTCATGCCGCTTACGCTAACGCCTCGTTGTATGCTCTGCGATCTGCTGCGCATAAACTGTTGAATTACGCGCAGCAGGCGCGGGGATACCTGGATTTTCGTGCGCACGGGTTAAACGTCGCTTGTGAACAATTGCGGCAAAATATCCATCAGGTCGAAGAAAGTTTGCAGCTATTGCAACTCAATCAGGCGCAGGTGAGCGGCGAGGTTAAACATGAAATCGAGCTGGCCCTGACCTCCGCCAACCACTTTCTGCGTCAACAGCAAGATGCGCTGAATGCGCAGTTAGCCGCCTTGTTTCAGGATGATTCGGAGCCGTTAAGCGAGATTCGTACCTGCTGTGAGACACTGTTACAGACGGCGCAGAACACCATCAGTCGCGACTTTACGCTGCGTTTTGCCGAGCTTGAATCCACCCTTTGCCGGGTGTTAACCGATGTTATTCGGCCCATTGAGCAACAAGTCAAAATGGAATTGAGCGAGTCAGGGTTTCGTCCTGGGTTTCATTTTCCTGTTTTTCACGGCGTAGTTCCCCACTTCAACACTCGCCAGCTGTTCAGTGAAGTCATTTCGCGCCAGGATGCAACGGACGAGCAGAGCACGCGTTTAGGCGTTGTGCGTGAGACTTTTTCGCGCTGGTTGAATCAGCCCGACTGGGGACGGGGAAATGAGAAATCCCCGACAGAAACGGTTGATTACAGTGTGTTGCAACGAGCTTTAAGCGCAGAAGTCGATCTTTATTGCCAACAAATGGCTAAAGTTCTGGCAGAGCAGGTCGATGAATCTGTTACGGCAGGCATGAATACTTTTTTCGCTGAGTTCGCTTCATGTTTGACGGAATTACAGACGCGTTTACGCGAAAGTCTGGCTCTGCGTCAACAAAATGAATCGGTGGTCAGGCTGATGCAGCAGCAATTGCAGCAGACTGTGATGACTCACGGCTGGATTTACACCGACGCCCAGCTGTTACGCGATGATATTCAAACACTTTTCACGGCAGAACGATATTGACCAAGACGTTACTTGACGGCCCCGGTCGCGTGCTGGAGTCGGTTTATCCCCGCTTTTTAGTGGATCTGGCGCAGGGCGATGATGCCCGCCTTCCACAAGCCCATCAGCAGCAGTTTCGTGAACGACTGATGCAGGAACTTCTTGCGCGCGTGCAGCTTCAGACATGGACGAACGGCGGCATGTTAAATGCGCCGCTTAGCCTGCGTCTGACATTGGTGGAAAAACTGGCGTCGATGCTGGATCCCGGTCATCTGGCACTGACGCAGATCGCGCAGCATCTGGCGCTGCTGCAAAAAATGGATCACCGCCAGCACTCTGCTTTCCCGGAGCTCCCCCAGCAAATTGCCGCCTTGTATGAGTGGTTTTCAGCCCGTTGTCGCTGGAAGGAAAAGGCATTAACGCAACGAGGCCTACTGGTGCAGGCGGGTGAACAGAGCGAGCAAATTTTTACCCGCTGGCGTGCTGGGGCGTATAACGCCTGGTCGTTGCCTGGGCGCTGTTTTATCGTTCTCGAAGAGTTGCGTTGGGGGGCATTTGGCGATGCCTGTCGTCTGGGAAGCCCGCAAGCGGTGGCGTTGTTGCTGGGTGATTTGCGCGTGAAAGCGACACAACATCTGGCAGAGAGTATCAATGCGGCCCCGACCACGCGTCACTATTACCATCAGTGGTTTGCCTCTTCGACCGTTCCGACGGGCGGGGATCATGCTGATTTTTTAAGTTGGCTGGGAAAGTGGACCACGGCAGATAAACAACCCGTTTGCTGGTCAGTGACCCAACGCTGGCAAACTGTCGCGCTGGGGATGCCACGACTCTGTTCAGCGCAGCGTCTGGCGGGGGCAATGGTCGAGGAAATCTTCTCTGTAAATTTGGCGTAAATAATCAGTTACATCAATGAGTCCTAAACGAAATCCATGTGTGAAGTTGATCACAAATTTAAACACTGGTAGGGTAAAAAGGTCATTAACTGCCCAATTCAGGCGTCAACTGGTTTGATTGTACATTCCTTAACCGGAGGGTGTAAGCAAACCCGCTACGCTTGTTACAGAGATTGCATCCTGCAATTCCCGCTCCCCTTTTGCGGCCGTCGCGCTGATTTTTCTGGCGTTTGCGGAAATGGGCCAACTCTGCGAGGAAAGCTATGCTGAAAAGGAAAAAAGTAAAACCGATTACCCTTCGTGATGTCACCATTATTGATGACGGTAAACTGCGTAAAGCCATTACCGCAGCATCACTGGGTAATGCAATGGAATGGTTTGATTTTGGTGTTTATGGTTTTGTTGCTTACGCATTAGGTAAAGTTTTTTTCCCGGGGGCTGACCCCAGCGTGCAGATGGTTGCTGCACTTGCCACGTTCTCCGTTCCCTTTCTGATTCGACCGCTTGGCGGACTCTTCTTTGGTATGTTGGGCGATAAATATGGTCGCCAGAAGATCCTCGCTATCACTATTGTGATTATGTCGATCAGTACGTTCTGTATTGGCTTAATACCGTCCTACGACACGATTGGTATTTGGGCACCGATTCTGCTGTTGATCTGTAAGATGGCACAAGGTTTCTCGGTCGGCGGTGAATATACCGGGGCGTCGATATTTGTTGCGGAATACTCCCCTGACCGTAAACGTGGCTTTATGGGCAGCTGGCTGGACTTTGGTTCTATTGCCGGGTTTGTGCTGGGTGCTGGCGTAGTGGTGTTAATTTCGACCATTGTCGGCGAAGCGAACTTCCTCGACTGGGGCTGGCGTATTCCGTTCTTTATTGCTCTGCCGTTAGGGATTATCGGGCTTTACCTGCGCCATGCGCTGGAAGAAACTCCGGCGTTCCAGCA
>NZ_CAOLGM010000209.1:0-4035 GCF_948475835.1 uncultured Escherichia sp.
AACCCGGCCTCAGTGCCGGGTTTTCTTTGCCTCACGATCGCCCCACCTAAAAACACACAACCAATTGTATATATTGAAAAATTGATAGATACAACTTGCTAAACCACGAAATTCTGATCCCTGCCGCATAACCTTCATCCGCAACATTTACAAAAATAAATTTCCTTATATATCAAAATCATATTTCGTAGAGTTAATAAATCACAAAATTTTCGTACCAATAGTTCTTGATAATGTCGAACTATTGGTTCATTATTATCGCCATCAGCAGGAAGCTGGAAGCCAAACGGAACAGATTGGCAGGCTCTTTAACTTCGATGGGGCGCTGACAAAGCGCAAACAGATACCAAACGAGATGGGTTTGGCGGTGATGTGAATTGCAGCTGCAACGACAGCAACCAGAAGATCAGCACCTGGCGCATCACCACCAAAGCCATTTCACATGAGGAAAACATCATGACGGTAATCGTGTACGGAAAATCAACATTTGCAGGAAATGCCAAAACTCGCCGTCATGAGCGGCGCAGAAAGCTGGCTATCGAGCGTGATTCCATCTGCAACATCATCGATTCGATCTTCGGCACAGACAGTGAGGAAGCTGTTCAGGAAGAACCGAGAAAGCGTTTAAGTCTTTCTGAAAAAGCAATATCACTCGGCATCATCAGTAAATCAAATACAGATGCGAATGGCGGAAGCGTTTGTTTGCCTGAAGTTGCACTGTATGCTGCTGGTTACAGGTCAATGAAATCAATTACGGCGAGATAGAAATGACTAGCAAACAAGTAGCATATAAATGCTATTTCCCTTTATGTGGAAGAAAATTCAGCGCCAAGGCAGCATGGAAGCATATCAATGATTATCATCCAAAAGCATCAGAACGTGAGTTGATGATGATAAGAGATGTAAAACGAGAAAAAATTTCTTTCGCAACAAAGCCACTAAACGCCAACAAAAACGCAATATTGTATCAAATGCATCGTTCAAGTGGTCCAGATTATTCTGGAGGGCTTCCATCTCTTGGAAAGAAAAAATAACCACGCTCATGCTGGTTTTTAATGACATAAATAACCGTATTTACTACCGCAAGCCACGCAGTGAAATGGGTGTGACTTGTGTTGGTCGCCAGAAAATGAAATTAGGCAGCAAACCACTTATTTGAGAGGAATTAATATGTCATCAATCCGCTTAACTACGACAATAAAAGAAGTAATAGCACGCAACGCTTTAATTAAGTCCGGGGTATTCACTGAACTTGAAGAAGTAACAAAGTTAAAGAACCAGCTTGCACTTGATGCCAGAGTTGTTGCGTTTGGCGGGAAAAAGAAAACTGAGGAAGTGGACCAGCTGGCATCCAAGTTAATGGCTATAAGCGAAGAACTTGAAAAGCTGGGATGTTCATTTTACTCATGCGATGCCCGTTCAAGTTCGATTTATCTGACTGTATCAGGAAGAAGGGTTGGCTGGCATTCATACGGAAAAGACGGCAACGGTGAAGATATATTGCTCCCTACCCCCGACCAAGATAAATGCATGTTTGACGCAGAACACAAAATAACAAAAAGGTTTGATGAAATCTGCGCATTGCAACAAAAACTTGAAGCCAGGAAAAAGGATATCGAATCAAATGTATGGGCTGCTTTGAACTCAGTCACAACAGTTAAGCGACTTATTGAGGTCTGGCCTGAAAGCAAAGAGTTGCTACCAAAAGAAGCAGATAAAGCAAGTGCAGCACTTCCTGCTTTACGGGTAGAAGATTTGAATAAGATGATTGGACTTCCTTCCGAGGTCGCATAATCGTCCTTTATTTTTGGCATAAACAACAGAATAAACACTGCACTGTGTATTCATTCCAACGAGTGAATACACGGAGCAATGTCGCTCGTAACTAAACAGGAGCCGACTTGTTCTGATTATTGGAAATCTTCTTTGCCCTCCAATGTGAGGGCTTTTTTATATGCATACCAATAACGCTTCACTAGAGGCGTTTTTCGTTATGTATAAATAAGGAGCACACCATGCAATATGCCATTGCAGGGTGGCCTGTTGCTGGCTGCCCTTCCGAATCTTTACTTGAACGAATCACCCGTAAATTACGTGACGGATGGAAACGCCTTATCGACATACTTAATCAGCCAGGAGTTCCCAAAAATGGATAAAACACTTATGGCTATCCAGACTAAATTCACTATCGCCACTTTTATTGGCGATGAAAAGATGTTTCGTGAGGCCGTCGAAGCCTATAGGAAATGGAGGTCAAAATGATTCCGGTAGAACTGGCGAAAACTCCAGAGTTAAGTCGATTAAAAAGAGAATATCACATTGCTGAGGCTCGTTACTGGCGTAAAGCGGGAGATAAATCAAAGAAACAACTTTGTTTATGGCAGGCACAAAGAGAGCGCATGAATGAGCGCGAGTTTCTTTCCTCCCCATCCAAATTACCATTCTGAGGCAAATTATGGGAACTGCGACATTAATACTCGGTGAGTCTGGCACCGGAAAATCAACCAGCATGAGAAATATCAATCCAGAGGAAGCAATACTTATAAAACCAATAGGCAAGCCGCTTCCATTTAAATCAAAAGACTGGCTGGCATGGGATGCCAGAGCAAAAAAAGGAACCGTAGTTACCACTGACAAATGGGACGTAATAGTTGCCGTAATTAAGCGTGCTCACGAATACGGGAAAAGAATCGTTATTGTTGATGACTTCCAGTATGTGATGAGCAATGAGTTTATGCGCCGCTCAGAAGAAAAATCGTTTGATAAATTTACTGAGATAGGCCGCCACGCATGGGAGGTGATTAAGGCTGCACAGGATGCACCTGATGACCTGAGAGTCTATTTTCTTGCGCACACCGAAGAAACCCCTATGGGGCGCGTGAAAATGAAAACTATCGGCAAAATGCTGGACGAGAAAATCACTGTCGAAGGCATGTTTACTATAGTTCTTCGCACTCTTACCCGCGATGACCAGTTCTTTTTCACCACGAAAAACAACGGTGCAGACACTGTTAAATCCCCAATGGGAATGTTTGATTCCAATGAGATTGATAACGATCTCTCTTTCGTCGATGCCACTGTTTGTGATTACTACGGCATCAATAATGTTCATCAAATTAAGGAAAACGCCGCATGAGCAACGTGATTTTTACTTATAACGAAGAAGCAGCACTGACCGCAGGGCAAGGTGGTTTTATTAACGAAACTGGCGCTCATATCATTACCATTACTGAAGCAGAACTAAAGCAATCAGAAAAAGGAGCCAAATTTATTGAGTTTTCTGGCGAATCCGACGACGGACGTAAAATCCAATATCTTAGCGTCTGTGTTCAGAAAAATGACGGAACGGAAAACAAATTTGGCGCAAATGTCGTTCACGCCATGATGGGGTGTGCCGGGATTGGACAATTAACGCAGCATATGGTTTCCGCCAGTAAATTTGTTGCTCCTGAGTTTCACGGAAAGAAAATCGGGTTAGTGCTACAGAAAGTATTAACCACAAACAAAAAGACTGGTGCAGACAGTTACCAGATGGAAATACGCATCCCGTTTATTGCACAAACAGGCCAAACACTTAAAGAAAAGGCGGAAGGCAAGCAACCAGAAACTATCGCCAACATGGTTTTCAGCCTCAAAGATAAAGACAATCGCTCTAAAAACGTAAGCCAGAATCATGCAGATGATTATGGTTACAGCCAGAACGATTACCCTCCTTTCTGATTATTGAAAATAAGGCTCCCATTATGCCAGCGCCTCTGTATGGTGCGGATGACCCGCGCCGCTGTTCCGGCAATTCCATATCGGAGGTGCTGGATAAATTCAGAAAAAACTACGACCGGATAATGTCTCTACCGCAGGAAACGAAAGAGGAAAAGGAATTTCGCCATTGTATATGGCTTGCAGAGAAAGAAGAACGCGAGCGAATTTACCAGACATCAATCCGACCATTCCGCAAAGCCACATATACCCACTTCCCTGAATATATCGACCCGCGCCTTCGTAATTACCGCTCACGTTATGGCGCTATCAGTAATG
>NZ_CAOLGM010000210.1:0-3997 GCF_948475835.1 uncultured Escherichia sp.
CCGTTGCGGGTTAAAGTAACCTTATATTGCCAGGGGTTTTTCATGCTGACGTTCTCCAGCGCCTTCGGTCGCCAGAACAACTTAATACGCGTTTGTAGTGCTATTTGCAGCGTGTTGGCTTTGTTTGATTTTGGCGGGATCTCACGCACGTTGAAGTAGAACAGGCTTTCACGATCGGCAGGCAATTTGTTGATATCCGGCATTCCCTGCACTTTTACCTGCCCGTTCATCATTGAATCGATGCGTTGCACCGGTGGCAGAACAGTTAACGGTGAACTGATCTTGTTACCCTTTTCATCTTCGATCCAGCTTTGGGCCAGATAAGGCAGTTTCGGATCGTTATTGCGCAACGTCACGCTGATTGATTTGTCGCTTTCATTAAATATCAAACGGGTACGATCTGGCGTTACAGAAGCCTGGGCAGACAAACTGGCAGCGCTAAGCAGTAACGCTAGCGTCGTAGCACCCAATTTGGCAGAGCAAAGTAAATCAGACATGGATCATTCCTTAATCACGTTATTGGTTAGCTGAAACAGAAACAGGGGGATTGGTGGGTGTCACCTGTTGCGTCTGCTCCTGAATGACAGGCTTTATGTCATCAGGAACAACCGGCGCGACGTTGCCTTTATGCTGGCATGGCAGTAACAAGCCGTTAAACAGATCGGCAGGCAGCGGGTCCGGCAGGTTGATATCGCAATGCGCAACACCACTCCAGAACACACTCATGTGTTCGCCAGGTTTCACCCCAGCCAGATAAACATTGCCGTCATCATCGACAAGGCCCACTGTCTGCTCGTTATCATTTTTTACTTCTGCGCCAAACGGAGGATGGCTGCCGTCTTGTAAACGCAGCACCGCCATCGCTTTTTGACCACTGATGACGGCAAATTTGCGGTAGCCAATCGCCCCTTCAGTTAGCGTGGCTTGTACCACCGACTGGGTTGCTTCGGCGTTTTCCGGCAGTTTGTTGAGGTCGATATACGCCTGATTGCGGTAATAGTTATTGACGTCAGAAACGACGGCTTTACCAAACATATTGGTATAAACAGCAGCACCGTTACCTTCTACCGGAACATCGGCAACGCCATCGGCATCAATCAACAAGCGTGTCCCGCCCATATTCTGGGTACGGTGAAGTGCGCCACCGTGGGCAGTAAGCGTTGCGCCGCCCTGTAACGACAAGCCCGCAGAGGTGTATTGCCCTTCATGGTAGTTCGCACTGAGATCAACCTGCGCCAGCGAACCATCATGGCTGTAATAGCCGTCAACGCTGGTGTGTTTGTCACTGGTGCCGACGTTCAACTGATAGTGAGTCGCGTCATCGACACGGCTGAAATAACCGACCTGACTGCTGTCCGTCCCACTGCCATAGTTACCGTTATAGCTAACGGTACTGTTGTCGCCCCACGGCATACTGAGCGAAATGTACATGCCTTTGTCGGCCTGGTTGTCATACTCGTAACGGTAGCCAGTCATCGAGATGCTGACATTACGAATACTGCCCATATTGAAATAGTGCGAGAGCATGATGTTGTAGTTTGTCTGCTCCTCGCGATCCCAGTAGGTATGGCGGGTATAGTTGAGATAAACCGAAACACCCGCATCGCGGAAGTTCTGGTTATAAGTGGCGGTGTACATCTCTTTGTCGTTGCCCGTGCGTACCATTCCGCTGTCACTGGCATCCAGATACTCGCTCATGGTCATAAAGTTCTCTTCCGAGAAGCGATATCCAGCAAAAGTAACGCGGCTGTTGAGCTGGTCAAAGTCTTTGGAATAACTCACACGGAAGGAGTTACCGTCCAGCGAACCTTTGCCATAAGCGGTGTCTTTATCCAGTTTGGTGTGCGAGTGAGTAACATCAAACGCGACCGCGCCGAATGTAGACAAATCGCGACCGACGCCAAGCGCCGCAGACTGATAGTTTTCATCTCCCAGTGCGCCGCCATATAACGACCAGCCGTTAGCGATCCCCCAGGAAGCTTCAGCACCAGAAAAAAATTCACCCTCGACATGGTGTCCCCACTCTTGCGGACGGCCCATCATGATCTTATAGCGAACCTGACCTGGGCGAGTGAGGTATGGCATCGAGGCGGTGCTGATGTCATATTCCTGCACCTGGCCGTTCTGTTCTTCAATGCGAATATGCAACGTACCGGAGACAGAATCACCAAGATCCTGAATACGAAACGGTCCAGCCGGAACCTGCGTTTCGTAAATCACACGCCCCATCTGGCTGACGGTCACTTTTGCTGTGGTGTGTGCCACGCCGGAAATGTCTGGCGCGTAGCCGCGCAGATTGGGAGGCAACATTTGATCGTCAGTACTGACACTGCCACCAACATAGTTAAAACCATCAAAAATATCGGATCTGAGGTAATCCTCGCCCAGCGCCAGTTTGGCTTTTAATGATGGTAACGCCCGCCAGGCATAGTAGCGACTCCACTCCCATTTTTTTTGAGTTTCATCGCCGCTGAATTCATCGTCATCATCATTACTGCGAGTATGTTGATAGTTAGTCTGCCAGTCAGCACGCATACGCCACGGCCCCAGGTTAACCCCGACCGTCCCGTTGCCGCTGATCTCGTTACTATCATCACCGCCATTTTCTTCATGCCGGGTTTGTGCGTTGATGCTGTAGTCCGCGACGATCCCGGAGATGCCGTCATCCCAACGTGAAGGCGGATCCCAGTCGGGATAAGTATATTCGAGGTAAGCCTGTGGCAGTGAAATGACTAATGCGGACTGGCTTAAATCAGCCTTAATTTCCATGCCTTCCAGTTGACCGGATTTCAGGCATTTAGCATCGTGGCTCCATTGAAGATTTTTCGCCACGTCTTCTTTTAAACCAAACTGCGCTACCAGTTCCGGTGTCAGACAAGCATAGCTTTTGCTCGCCTCATCTTCACCAGCATACCAGTAAATATCGTACTCTTCCGCCAATGGCTGTTTATTTAGTTGAACCTGTAAATTGTATTTTCCGGGCTCAACATATCCCTGGCTGGAAAAACGCTTCAGATCAATTTTTGTGTCGCCTTTTAATTCCAGAAAACGGGAATCAAACTGAATGTCGTCTTCAGCCCAGACACTGCTATAACTCCCTGACATTGCCAGCGCAATGCACCACGGAAGAATCCGTAATCGAAAAAGAGAATGGTCAGGCATACACGTTTCTATCCGTTTTTATTCTTGTTCGGTCAAAATCCATTTAAATCCCCCATAGCAGTGTCGCTATGGGGGTATGCCTTACAGGTAAGTAATCTGGAAGGTGGTATTTGCTTCGAAATTACCCAGATCTGGCGCATCAGCTGCGCCGACCAGCCAGGCTTTAAAGTTCAGTGTCTGCTTCGCTTTGCCTTTATTGGTAGAAGTGTCTTTCACTATTTTCTGGTCAATACCCATGCCGCTTTTGTAAGAGGTACCCAGAGAGTCACCGATCGCCAGGCTAACATTGTTAAATGCCGCACCGGTATCGGTATTGAAAATGGTGTAATAATTGCCGCTATTTGCAGAAGAAACGGTACCAGTAAAGGTAGTAGTCATTGTTTCCTGAGTATCAAATACGCAATCTTGCAGACGAATCTGGAAACTTTTCGGCGTGGTGGTGCCGTTATTTTTCAGTTTTTCGGCACCGATATCACCCATATCAACTTCCAGTTTGTGATCGTCCGGGACGATAGAACACACTGAGTCTTCAATGGTGCCGTAAAAACGTGCAGTACCGTTGTTACCCGCAGCGATTGTTGCCGTAGAGGTGAAAACGCCCATCACCATTGCCGCAGCAATAGCTGTTTTAACAAACTTACTCATTATTTGTCCTTAAACTATAAATAATTAAAAATATAAACATTACAATACATTGATTCAGTCAATACCCAATGTTTATACCCAGCCATTGAATACGGCATGCGATCCAAAAAGAACAGGTCGTAGAAAATTGTATTCTTTGGTGTGGGGCCGCATAGTGATGTTTTCACCCCCCTGATGCAATTTAATTTTA
>NZ_CAOLGM010000211.1:0-3959 GCF_948475835.1 uncultured Escherichia sp.
GCATTGGTAGCCTGCTGCCTGCTGCGCGCGGGAATATCGGTTATATCGGTCCGGTGCCGGAACGTGCGCTGCAACTGGGTATTGAGGCCAGCAATATCAACCCGAAAGGGGTGATCGACTACCTGCATTACTACCGCTCCTTCAAAACCGAGTACGAACTGGCCTGTATGCGTGAAGCGCAGAAAATGGCGGTCAACGGTCATCGCGCGGCAGAAGAAGCGTTCCGTTCTGGCATGAGCGAGTTCGATATCAACATTGCCTATCTGACCGCGACCGGTCATCGTGATACCGACGTACCTTACAGCAACATTGTGGCGCTCAACGAACACGCTGCGGTGTTGCATTACACCAAACTGGACCACCAGGCACCGGAAGAGATGCGCAGCTTCCTGCTGGATGCCGGGGCCGAATATAACGGCTATGCGGCTGACCTGACCCGTACCTGGTCGGCAAAAAGTGACAACGACTACGCACAGCTGGTGAAAGACGTAAATGATGAACAACTGGCGCTGATCGCTACCATGAAAGCAGGCGTCAGCTATGTGGATTACCACATCCAGTTCCATCAGCGCATCGCCAAACTGCTGCGTAAACATCAAATCATCACCGATATGAGTGAAGAAGCGATGGTCGAAAACGATCTCACCGGACCGTTTATGCCGCACGGTATTGGCCATCCGCTGGGCCTGCAGGTGCATGACGTAGCCGGTTTTATGCAGGATGATAGCGGTACGCACCTCGCGGCACCGGCAAAATATCCGTACCTGCGCTGCACCCGTATTCTCCAGCCGGGCATGGTGTTAACCATCGAACCGGGTATCTACTTCATTGAATCGCTGCTGGCACCGTGGCGTGAAGGGCAGTTCAGCAAGCACTTCAACTGGCAGAAAATTGAAGCACTGAAACCGTTCGGCGGCATTCGTATCGAAGACAACGTGGTGATCCACGAAAACAACGTGGAAAACATGACCCGGGATCTGAAACTGGCGTGATGGAAAGCTGGTTAATTCCTGCGGCACCGGTCACGGTCGTTGAAGAGATCAAAAAAAGCCGCTTCATAACGATGTTGGCGCATACCGATGGCGTTGAGGCGGCGAAAGCGTTTGTTGAATCGGTGCGGGCAGAACACCCCGATGCCCGCCACCATTGCGTGGCGTGGGTGGCGGGTGCGCCGGATGATTCTCAACAGCTGGGTTTCTCTGACGACGGGGAGCCGGCGGGAACGGCAGGTAAACCGATGCTCGCCCAGCTAATGGGCAGCGGCGTCGGGGAAATTACCGCTGTGGTAGTGCGCTACTACGGCGGCATATTGCTTGGCACCGGTGGGTTAGTGAAAGCGTATGGCGGCGGCGTGAATCAGGCGCTGCGCCAGCTAACGACCCAACGCAAGACGCCATTAACCGAATATACTTTGCAATGTGAATATAGTCAGTTAACCGGCATTGAAGCGTTGCTGGGGCAGTGTGACGGCAAAATTATCAACAGTGATTATCAGGCATTCGTTCTGCTGCGGGTGGCGCTTCCGGCGGCGAAAGTGGCTGAATTTTCCGCAAAGCTGGCGGATTTTAGCCGTGGTTCATTGCAATTGTTAGCGATTGAAGAATAATCCCCACTTCGTTTTGCAGAACTAAGGAAGCGGCAGAGATGCATTTTCGCGCCATTACCCGAATCGTTGGACTACTGGTCATCTTATTTTCAGGGACCATGATTATCCCTGGGCTGGTAGCACTCATCTACCGGGATGGAGCGGGCCGCGCTTTTACCCAGACCTTTTTTGTCGCCCTCGCCATTGGCTCTATGCTGTGGTGGCCGAACCGCAAAGAGAAGGGCGAACTGAAATCCCGTGAGGGGTTTCTGATAGTGGTGCTGTTTTGGACCGTGCTGGGTAGCGTCGGTGCGCTCCCTTTTATCTTCTCGGAAAGCCCGAACCTCACGATTACCGATGCGTTTTTTGAATCTTTCTCTGGCCTGACCACCACCGGGGCCACTACGCTGGTGGGGCTGGATTCGCTCCCTCATGCCATCCTCTTTTATCGCCAGATGCTGCAATGGTTTGGCGGGATGGGGATCATCGTGTTAGCGGTTGCGATACTGCCTATCCTCGGCGTGGGTGGGATGCAGCTCTATCGCGCAGAAATGCCCGGCCCGCTGAAAGATAACAAAATGCGCCCGCGAATTGCGGAAACGGCGAAAACCCTGTGGTTGATTTATGTCTTGCTGACCGTCGCCTGTGCGCTGGCGTTGTGGTTTGCCGGAATGGATGCCTTTGATGCCATCGGCCATAGCTTTGCGACTATCGCTATTGGCGGCTTCTCGACACATGATGCCAGTATCGGTTATTTCGACAGCCCGACTATTAACACTATCATTGCTATCTTCCTGCTGATCTCCGGCTGTAACTACGGTCTGCACTTTTCACTGTTAAGTGGGCGTAGTCTGAAGGTTTATTGGCGCGATCCGGAATTTCGCATGTTTATCGGCGTACAGTTTACGCTGGTGGTTATTTGTACACTCGTACTGTGGTTTCATAATGTCTACAGTTCGGCGCTGATGACAATTAACCAGGCGTTTTTCCAGGTGGTATCGATGGCGACAACCGCCGGGTTTACGACTGACAGCATTGCCCGCTGGCCGCTCTTTTTGCCGGTACTGCTTTTATGTTCAGCTTTTATCGGCGGTTGCGCCGGGTCAACGGGCGGTGGCCTGAAAGTGATCCGCATCCTGCTGCTGTTTAAGCAGGGGAACCGTGAGCTGAAACGACTGGTGCATCCGAACGCCGTCTATAGCATTAAGCTGGGGAATCGCGCACTGCCGGAACGTATCCTCGAAGCCGTTTGGGGATTTTTCTCCGCCTATGCATTGGTGTTTATTGTCAGTATGCTGGCGATTATCGCCACGGGCGTGGATGACTTTTCTGCCTTTGCCTCAGTTGTTGCGACATTGAATAACCTGGGGCCAGGGCTTGGCGTGGTTGCTGATAACTTTACCAGTATGAACCCGGTGGCTAAATGGATCCTGATTGCCAACATGCTGTTTGGTCGTCTCGAGGTCTTTACATTGCTGGTGCTCTTTACCCCGACTTTCTGGCGTGAATGATGGAGTAATACGTGAAAACATTAATTCTTTTCTCAACAAGGGACGGACAAACGCGCGAGATTGCCTCCTACCTGGCTTCGGAACTGAAAGAACTGGGGATCCAGACGGATGTCGCCAATGTGCACCGCATTGAAGAACCACAATGGGAAAATTATGACCGTGTGGTCATTGGTGCTTCTATTCGCTATGGTCACTACCACTCTGCGTTCCAGGAATTTGTCAAAAAACATGCGACGCGACTGAATTCGATGCCGAGCGCCTTTTATTCCGTAAACCTGGTGGCGCGCAAACCGGAGAAGCGTACTCCACAGACCAACAGCTACGCGCGGAAGTTTCTGATGAACTCGCAATGGCGTCCCGATCGCTGCGCGGTCATTGCCGGGGCGCTGCGTTACCCACGTTATCGCTGGTACGACCGTTTTATGATCAAGCTGATTATGAAGATGTCAGGCGGTGAAACGGATACGCGCAAAGAAGTTGTCTATACCGATTGGGAGCAGGTGGCGAATTTCGCCCGAGAAATCGCCCATTTAACCGACAAACCGACGCTGAAATAAGCACAAAGAATAAAAAATGCGCGGTCAGAAAATTATTTTAAATTTCCTCTTGTCAGGCCGGAATAACTCCCTATAATGCGCCACCACTGACACGGAACAACGGCAAACACGTTGCCGGGTCAGCGGGGTTCTCCTGAGAATCTCAACAGAGAAAAGCAAAAAATGCTTGACTCTGTAGCGGGAAAGCGTATTATGCACACCCCGCGCCGCTGAGAAAAAGCGAAGCGGCACTGCTCTTTAACAATTTATCAGACAATCTGTGTGGGCACTCGAAGATACGGATTCTTAACGTCGCAAGACGAAAAA
>NZ_CAOLGM010000212.1:0-3943 GCF_948475835.1 uncultured Escherichia sp.
TTCCCGGTTTCTGCGGGTTCTGGTGGACAATGGGGCGCGAATACCTCCACCTCCGGCGTTTACGCCGCCTGTATGAAGCTTCGCGAAATGATTGCCTCGGCAGTCGGGTTTGATCCTGAGCAGTCGCAGTTTGCCGACGGCAAGATTACCAACGGTACCCGAAGCGCCACGCTACATGAAGCCACCGCAGGCGGCAGACTGACAGCGGAAGAGAGCATTGAATTCGGAACACTGAGCAAAGAGTACCAGCAGTCGACCTTTGCCGGGCATTTTGTGGAGGTCGGCGTGCATAGCGCGACGGGAGAAGTTCGGGTCCGGCGTATGCTCGCTGTGTGTGCTGCAGGACGCATCCTGAATCCGAAAACTGCGCGCAGCCAGGTCATTGGCGCAATGACTATGGGCATGGGCGCGGCACTGATGGAGGAGCTGGCGGTGGATGACCGTTTGGGCTACTTCGTTAATCACGATATGGCGGGGTATGAGGTGCCGGTCCATGCGGATATCCCAAAACAGGAGGTGATTTTCCTGGATGATACCGACCCCATATCCTCCCCGATGAAGGCCAAAGGTGTCGGTGAGCTGGGCCTGTGCGGCGTGAGCGCGGCTATCGCCAACGCGGTGTATAACGCCACCGGTATTCGGGTACGGGATTATCCCATCACTCTGGATAAGCTGCTCGATAAGCTGCCGGATGTGGTTTAAGGAGAAACAATGTCATACCCGCTTTTTGATAAAGACGAACACTGGCATAAGCCAGAGCAGGCGTTTCTCACCGATGACCACCGGACCATTCTGCGCTTCGCCGTAGAGGCGCTAATGTCCGGTAAAGGAGCGGTGCTGGTGACGCTGGTGGAGATACGCGGCGGCGCAGCGCGCCCGCTCGGGGCGCAGATGGTGGTTCGCGAAGATGGTCGTTACTGCGGTTTTGTCTCTGGCGGCTGCGTGGAGGCCGCTGCCGCTTTTGAAGCGCTGGAGATGATGGGCTCAGGCCGCGATCGCGAAATTCGCTATGGCGAAGGTTCGCCGTGGTTTGACATCGTTCTGCCCTGCGGCGGTGGGATCACGCTGACGCTCCATAAACTACGCTCGGCACAGCCTCTGCTCGCCGTGCTGAACCGTCTGGAACAGAGAAAACCGGCGGGGCTGCGCTACGATCCGCAAGCACAATCGCTGGTGTGCCTGCCCACGCAAACCCGAACGGGCTGGAATCTCAATGGCTTTGAGGTGGGGTTCAGGCCATGCGTCAGGCTGATGATTTACGGACGTTCTCTTGAGGCGCAGGCAACTGCGAGTCTTGCAGCAGCCACAGGCTATGACAGCCATATCTTCGATCTTTTTCCGGCCTCAGCCAGCGCTCAGATCGATACCGATACGGCGGTCATTTTGCTGTGCCATGATCTCAACCGGGAGCTGCCAGTGTTGCAGGCCGCGCGAGAAGCAAAACCCTTTTATCTCGGCGCATTGGGCAGCTATCGAACCCACACGTTACGTCTGCAAAAGCTCCACGAGCTGGGATGGTCCAGGGAGGAAACAACGCAAATCCGGGCACCCGTCGGGATATTCCCCAAAGCCCGGGATGCGCATACTCTGGCACTCTCCGTGCTGGCAGAAGTCGCCTCTGTACGTCTCCATCAGGAGGAGGATTCATGCCTGCCCCCGTCGTCCTGATCCTTGCGGCCGGGCGTGGAGAGCGCTTTCTCGCCTCCGGGGGAAATACCCATAAGTGTATCGGCTGGCGTCAGTCCCCGGAGGTTGCGCCTTATCGCTGGCCATTTGAAGAAAACGGGAGAACTTTCGACCTTGCGATTGAACCGCAGATTACGACTAATGATCTGCGTCTGATGTTGAGGCTGGCTCTTGCCGGCGGAGGAATAACAATTGCCACTCAGGAAACTTTCAGGCCATA
The DNA here is from genome assembly GCF_948475835.1 of uncultured Escherichia sp. NCBI lineage: Bacteria > Pseudomonadati > Pseudomonadota > Gammaproteobacteria > Enterobacterales > Enterobacteriaceae > Escherichia > uncultured Escherichia sp. Next base: position 1,907 of record NZ_CAOLGM010000212.1, read on the forward strand.
TATTGAAAGCGGTAAGCTTGTATCGCTGCTTGATGACTTTCTTCCACAATTTCCGGGCTTCTATCTGTATTTCCCACAGCGTCGCAATATTGCACCAAAGCTCCGCGCCCTGATTGACTACGTCAAAGAATGGCGGCAGCAATTGGTTTAAATAGCTGCACCTGCACTGCCTGATGTCAGAACAGTATTTTGATGAATTGCCAAGGTTACAATGGCACAAATGCGGCACAGGAGGAAACGTGGTGTATTTAAATATGGGGTAACTCTTTGATTTTAATGGTGCCGATAATAGGAGTCGAACCTACGACCTTCGCATTACGAATGCGTAAATTGATCTTGTAAAATCAATACCTATCGAATTTAAATGGATTTTTTGCCACAATATTGCCACAGTTCGTTAGGAATCAGGCAGAAATGGCGACTATACGCAAACGTGGTAACTACCAATGGGAAGCTCAAATCCGTAAACGTGGTTTTCCCTCTCAAACCAAAACCTTTAACACCAAAGTGGAAGCAGAAGCTTGGGCCAAAATGATCGAGTCAGAAATGGCGAGAGGAGTTTGGCTTAGCCGCAGCGAAGCGGAATCTACGACGTTGTATGAAGCCCTAACGCGATATGAAAAAGAGATTGTTCCCGACAAAAAAGGGGCAGTGCAAGACCGATCATTGGTGCGGATACTAAAAGGCACTCAGCTGGCGAAAAACTATATGGCCAGCATCAGGAGTGCCGATGTCGCCAAGCTGAGAGATGAATGGTTGAAAATCTATGCTCCTGCAACCGTTTTAAGGCGTTTGGCCTTACTTTCTCATGTATTCAATGTTTCGCGGAAAGAATGGGGCATGGAGAGCCTACTGAATCCCGTAGAGGCCATTCGCAAACCCCAACCCAAGAACTCCAGGACCAGACGCTTGGAAGCGCTGCCTGTAGTTTCTGAGAAAACCGGAGTTACGTCTGGAAAGGAAATAGCCAACGAGATCGAACATATCATCGCCGCAACGCATTCATTAGTATTGCCAACAATCATTCTTCTGGCGTTAGAGACAGCTATGCGCCGTAGCGAAATCGCAGAACTTCGATGGCGCTTTATTGATCTTGATCGGCGAGTTGCACATCTGCCGGATACTAAGAATGGTAATGCCCGCGATGTCCCTTTATCAACGAAAGCCATTACGATACTGTCCAATCTCAAGGAACATTCTAAGCCAGCTGCTGATAAGGTTTTTGATATGCGTGCAGACGCGATTACCCGAGCTTTTGACCGAGCTGTAAAACGAGCCAGAGAACGATACGAGAAAACAAACTCATTATGTGATGAATCTTTCCTTAAAGATTTAAGATTTCATGACCTTCGACATGAAGCAACTTCTCGACTAGCTGAAATTTTCCCTATGCATGAACTAACCAAAATTACAGGACATAAAGATCCAAGAATGCTAATGCGGTATTATCATCCAAAAGCTGAAGATTTGGCGTTAAAGTTGAAATAAGGACGTTGTATGAATTATAAAAATAAGTTAGTTGATGCATCACCCAAATTAAACAATCCTCAACTATTGGCTATAATATACTTAATACCTTTTGGATACCTGATTGTAGAAAATCCATCATGGCTAGAAAATATATACATTGCCGTTCCAATTTTTCTATCATCTATAGCTTTATTAACTAGTGTATACATAGGATATCGTGAATTATTAAATAAAGTATTTAATAATTCAGTGGTTAAATGGGGTGTAACTGGCTTTACATATTCAGTATGCTTATGGATCGCAAAGTTTAAGTTTGACATAGCTTATGGTATAGCCCCAGAAAATCTTAATTACTCGACATTAGCTTATGCTTTCATGCTCTCATTTCCAATAGGGGCAATGATTTGTGCAATTACAGTCTATATATACATATTTTTGCGAGATGTATCCCCAGCAAAAATAGTAATATCCTCTATGATTTCAGTATATATTGGAAGCTTGGCTCAACATCATATACAGGTGAACAATCTTCCTGAAAAAATAATATTAATAGGACTCATAATTATG
>NZ_CAOLGM010000213.1:0-3835 GCF_948475835.1 uncultured Escherichia sp.
GCTCTGGATTTTTCAGCTCGCTGGTCGTCGGCTCACCACTCCAGCCCATACGGCGATAAACATCACGTCCGGAGGTTGAAGCTTTTAACTGCATCAAACCAATGGCATTCGATTTACTCACCGCGTTCGGATTACCACCCGATTCGATAGCGATAATCGCCGTGATCAATTGTGGATCGACGCCCCAGGCTGCACCGGCTTTCTGGCTTATTGGCATCCACTGCATCGCACGTTGCACCGGAACTTTCGCGTTCCACGGCGGGTTCGTATAGTCATGCTTTGATGAACAACCCGCTAATAACACAATCAAAAAGGCAAACCATCTCAATTTCACTTCTTCTATCCTTATAGCCTGGAATCGCCGTTGAGGTGACAACGGCACACCTAAGCGGCATGATATACATTTCGTTTCTGTTGTCAGCAAGGAATTGCCATGTCTCTGTTTCACTTAATTGCCCCATCGGGTTACTGCATTAAACAGCACGCCGCGCTGCGTGGTATCCATCGCCTTACCGACGAGGGGCATCAGGTCAATAACGTCGAGGTTATTGCCCGTCGTTGTGAGCGTTTTGCGGGTACGGAAACGGAGCGCCTGGAAGATCTCAATTCCCTTGCCAGACTGACTACCCCCAACACCATCGTGCTGGCTGTACGCGGCGGTTATGGTGCCAGTCGTTTACTGGCAGATATTGACTGGCAGGCACTGGTGGCTCGCCAACAACATGACCCGTTACTCATTTGCGGACATAGCGATTTTACCGCCATTCAGTGCGGTCTTCTGGCGCAAGGCAATGTCATCACCTTTAGCGGCCCCATGCTGGTAGCAAACTTTGGTGCGGATGAACTGAACGCCTTTACCGAGCACCATTTCTGGCTGGCGTTACGCAATAAAACCTTCACCATTGAATGGCAAGGGGAAGGCCCGACATGTCAGACCGAAGGCACGTTGTGGGGAGGCAATCTTGCGATGCTGATTTCACTGATTGGTACACCGTGGATGCCAAAAATTGAGAACGGTATCCTGGTACTGGAAGATATTAACGAGCACCCTTTCCGCGTCGAACGTATGCTGTTGCAGCTCTATCATGCGGGAATTTTGCCACGTCAGAAGGCGATTATTCTCGGTAGCTTTAGCGGCAGCACGCCCAATGATTATGACGCAGGTTACAACCTGGAGTCAGTGTACGCGTTTTTGCGTTCCCGCCTGTCGATTCCACTCATTACCGGCCTCGATTTTGGTCATGAACAACGCACGGTTACGCTGCCGTTGGGCGCACATGCCATTCTGAATAACACCCGGGAAGGCACTCAGTTGACGATTAGCGGTCATCCTGTTCTTAAAATGTAAAAAAATCACGCTTCAGGGCTAAGTAAAACGCTGTCTCTGCCGCTAATATGGTAGGGTTTATATAAGAGACAGCGTAATCAGGAGTAACCGACCGTTGGATGCCACAACAATAATTAGCCTTTTCATCTTAGGATCCATCCTTGTCACCAGCAGTATATTACTTAGTTCATTTTCTTCCCGTCTTGGCATTCCTATTCTGGTTATTTTTCTGGCGATCGGCATGCTGGCAGGAGTCGATGGCGTCGGCGGTATCCCGTTTGATAATTACCCCTTCGCCTACATGGTAAGTAACCTGGCACTGGCGATTATTTTGCTCGACGGCGGGATGCGCACTCAGGCCAGTTCCTTTCGTGTGGCGTTAGGACCGGCACTGTCGCTGGCGACGCTGGGCGTGCTTATCACCTCTGGTTTAACCGGCATGATGGCGGCGTGGCTGTTTAATCTTGATTTGATTGAAGGCTTATTAATCGGCGCTATCGTCGGCTCTACCGATGCTGCAGCGGTCTTTTCTCTGCTGGGTGGTAAGGGGCTTAACGAACGTGTTGGCTCGACGCTGGAAATTGAATCCGGCAGTAATGATCCAATGGCGGTCTTTCTGACGATTACCCTGATTGCGATGATCCAGCAACATGAAAGCAGTGTCAGTTGGATGTTCGTGGTCGATATTCTGCAGCAATTTGGCCTCGGGATTGTCATCGGACTTGGCGGTGGTTATTTACTGCTGCAAATGATTAATCGCATCGCCCTGCCTGCCGGATTATATCCATTGCTGGCATTAAGCGGCGGTATTTTAATTTTTGCTTTAACCACGGCGCTGGAAGGCAGCGGTATTCTGGCTGTTTATCTGTGCGGTTTTCTGCTGGGTAATCGGCCGATTCGCAACCGCTACGGCATCCTGCAAAATTTCGACGGCCTCGCCTGGCTGGCGCAAATCGCCATGTTCCTGGTGCTGGGGCTATTGGTTAACCCAAGCGATCTGCTGCCTATTGCCATTCCGGCGCTCATTTTGTCGGCATGGATGATATTCTTCGCCCGTCCCCTTTCGGTATTTGCTGGATTGCTCCCCTTCCGCGGTTTCAATCTGCGTGAGCGCGTGTTTATCAGCTGGGTAGGATTACGCGGCGCGGTGCCAATCATCCTGGCCGTGTTCCCGATGATGGCGGGGCTGGAGAATGCACGTCTGTTCTTTAATGTCGCCTTCTTTGTGGTTCTGGTTTCACTGCTCTTGCAGGGAACATCACTCTCGTGGGCGGCTAAAAAAGCCAAAGTGGTGGTTCCGCCAGTGGGACGTCCGGTGTCACGCGTTGGCCTGGATATTCATCCGGAAAATCCGTGGGAGCAGTTTGTTTATCAATTGAGTGCCGATAAATGGTGCGTGGGCGCGGCACTGCGCGATTTGCATATGCCAAAAGAGACGCGTATTGCGGCACTGTTTCGTGATAACCAGTTGCTTCATCCTACCGGCAGCACCCGACTGCGCGAAGGCGATGTGTTGTGTGTAATTGGTCGGGAACGCGATCTTCCGGCGCTCGGTAAACTGTTCAGCCAGTCGCCGCCGGTCGCGCTGGATCAACGCTTCTTTGGTGACTTCATTCTCGAAGCCAGCGCCAAATATGCTGATGTTGCGCTGATATATGGCCTGGAAGACGGGCGAGAATATCGTGATAAGCAGCAAACGCTGGGTGAAATTGTCCAGCAGTTGTTAGGCGCGGCACCGGTTGTCGGTGACCAAGTAGAGTTTGCCGGGATGATCTGGACGGTGGCCGAGAAAGAAGATAATGAAGTGTTGAAGATTGGCGTACGGGTGGCTGAAGAGGAAGCTGAATCTTAAATTTAATGAAGCATCTATCGCCGGTTGCGATGCTTTGCTGAACGCAGCCTGAGCCTGCAATTGTTTGTCGTCCATAATTTAACCTTCATTTGATGTTGAATTGAACATATCAAAATCAGGCAATTACACAAATCTATGTACAGGCTCCATCAAGGGTAAAGCGTGATTTATCTGAAGTCGAGTTCGAGTCAACAATGAAGCGTAAGCGTTTTATGTAGAACGCCTGTGCGGTGAGTTCAGGTTCCGGGGAAATAGTGTCCATTCTTTTGAACTGCGCCCCAAAGGTTAGACACCAGACCAAAAACTGAGGATGCATGGAAAAGTTTTCATTGGAGTTCAAAAAGGTAGTATCAGAAAAGTACCTGGAGGGAGAGTTGAGTCTGAAATCTGTAGCAAGGATGTACGGTATCAGTCCCTGCACAGTAAGAAAATGGGCTTATGCCTATCGGGAACATGGGATAAGCATACTTACGGGTAAAAAAGGACGCTATTCTGCTGAGTTAAAACTCACAGTAGTAAAAGAAGTCGTGGATGACTGTTTTTCTGTTCGTGAAGTAGCGGTAAAACACGGAATACCAGCCTTTGGTACTGTATGCAACTGGCTTGAAAAATATAGAAAATATGGCGAAGATGCTTTCATTCGAAAAAATAAAAAG
>NZ_CAOLGM010000214.1:0-3818 GCF_948475835.1 uncultured Escherichia sp.
AATCAATTCAGAAATGAAGCTGGCGACGGCGGAGTTCGCAAACAACGCCAGCAGTTCCGAAGCGCTGACGCGGAAACAAGAAGTCTTGCAAAAGCAGCTTGCAGAACAGGCAAAGAAAGCGGAAGCGGCAGAAGCAGCTGCAGCTGAAGCAAGAAAGAAAGCGGCAACTGAAGCTGCTGAAAAAGCCAAAGCAGAAGCTGAGAAGAAAGCGGCTGCTGAAAAGGCTGCAGCTGATAAGAAAGCGGCAGCAGAGAAAGCTGCAGCCGACAAAAAAGCAGCAGAAAAAGCGGCTGCTGAAAAGGCAGCAGCTGATAAGAAAGCAGCGGCAGAAAAAGCCGCCGCAGACAAAAAAGCGGCAGCGGCAAAAGCTGCAGCTGAAAAAGCCGCTGCAGCAAAAGCGGCCGCAGAGGCAGATGATATTTTCGGTGAGCTAAGCTCTGGTAAGAATGCACCGAAAACGGGGGGAGGGGCGAAAGGGAACAATGCTTCGCCTGCCGGGAGTGGTAATACTAAAAACAATGGCGCATCAGGGGCCGATATCAATAACTATGCCGGGCAGATTAAATCTGCTATCGAAAGTAAGTTCTATGACGCATCGTCCTATGCAGGCAAAACCTGTACGCTGCGCATAAAACTGGCACCCGATGGTATGTTACTGGATATCAAACCTGAAGGTGGCGATCCCGCACTTTGTCAGGCTGCGTTGGCAGCAGCTAAACTTGCGAAGATCCCGAAACCACCAAGCCAGGCAGTATATGAAGTGTTCAAAAACGCGCCATTGGACTTCAAACCGTAATCGCGATGTTGACTGTTCGGACGGTCAACATCAGGCACCGGTTGCCACGGGGTTCTGGTAGTTTTGTGTATTTTAGTTTGTTAACATTCTGCTAAATTATCGTGGGCCATCGGTCCAGATAAGGGAGATATGATGAAGCAGGCATTACGAGTAGCATTTGGTTTTCTCATACTGTGGGCATCAGTTCTGCATGCTGAAGTCCGCATTGTGATCGACAGCGGTGTAGATTCCGGTCGTCCTATTGGTGTTGTTCCTTTCCAGTGGGCGGGGCCTGGTGCGGCACCTGAAGATATTGGCGGCATCGTTGCTGCTGACTTGCGTAACAGCGGTAAATTTAATCCGTTAGATCGCGCTCGTCTGCCACAGCAGCCGGGTAGTGCGCAGGAAGTACAACCAGCTGCATGGTCCGCACTGGGCATTGACGCTGTAGTTGTCGGTCAGGTCACTCCGAATCCGGATGGTTCTTACAATGTTGCTTATCAACTTGTTGACACTGGCGGCGCACCGGGTACTGTACTTGCTCAGAACTCGTACAAAGTGAACAAGCAGTGGCTGCGTTATGCTGGTCATACCGCCAGTGATGAAGTGTTTGAAAAACTGACCGGCATTAAAGGTGCGTTCCGTACCCGTATTGCCTACGTTGTTCAGACCAACGGCGGTCAGTTCCCGTATGAACTGCGCGTATCTGACTATGACGGTTACAACCAGTTTGTCGTTCACCGTTCACCGCAGCCGCTGATGTCTCCGGCGTGGTCACCAGACGGTTCTAAACTGGCTTATGTGACCTTCGAAAGCGGTCGTTCCGCGCTGGTTATTCAGACGCTGGCAAATGGCGCTGTACGTCAGGTGGCTTCATTCCCGCGTCACAACGGTGCACCTGCATTCTCGCCAGACGGCAGCAAACTGGCATTCGCCTTGTCGAAAACCGGTAGTCTGAACCTGTACGTAATGGATTTGGCTTCTGGTCAGATCCGCCAGGTGACTGATGGTCGCAGTAACAATACCGAACCGACCTGGTTCCCGGATAGCCAGAACCTGGCATTTACTTCTGACCAGGCCGGTCGTCCGCAGGTTTATAAAGTGAATATCAACGGCGGTGCGCCACAACGTATTACCTGGGAAGGTTCGCAGAACCAGGATGCGGATGTCAGCAGCGACGGTAAATTTATGGTAATGGTCAGCTCCAATGGTGGGCAGCAGCACATTGCCAAACAAGATCTGGCAACGGGAGGCGTACAAGTTCTGTCGTCCACGTTCCTGGATGAAACGCCAAGTCTGGCACCTAACGGCACTATGGTAATCTACAGCTCTTCTCAGGGGATGGGATCCGTGCTGAATTTGGTTTCTACAGATGGGCGTTTCAAAGCGCGTCTTCCGGCAACTGATGGACAGGTCAAATTCCCTGCCTGGTCGCCGTATCTGTGATAATAATTAATTGAATAGTAAAGGAATCATTGAAATGCAACTGAACAAAGTGCTGAAAGGGCTGATGATTGCTCTGCCTGTTATGGCAATTGCGGCATGTTCTTCCAACAAGAACGCCAGCAATGACGGCAGCGAAGGCATGCTGGGTGCCGGCACTGGTATGGATGCGAACGGCGGCAACGGCAACATGTCTTCCGAAGAGCAGGCTCGTCTGCAAATGCAACAGCTGCAGCAGAACAACATCGTTTACTTCGATCTGGACAAGTACGATATCCGTTCTGACTTCGCTCAAATGCTGGATGCACATGCAAACTTCCTGCGTAGCAACCCGTCTTACAAAGTCACCGTAGAAGGTCACGCGGACGAACGTGGTACTCCGGAATACAACATCTCCCTGGGTGAACGTCGTGCGAACGCCGTTAAGATGTACCTGCAGGGTAAAGGCGTTTCTGCAGACCAGATCTCCATCGTTTCTTACGGTAAAGAAAAACCTGCAGTACTGGGTCATGACGAAGCGGCATACTCCAAAAACCGTCGTGCGGTACTGGTTTACTAAGAGAATTGCATGAGCAGTAACTTCAGACATCAACTATTGAGTCTGTCGTTACTGGTTGGTATAGCGGCCCCCTGGGCCGCTTTTGCTCAGGCACCAATCAGTAGTGTCGGCTCAGGCTCGGTCGAAGACCGCGTCACTCAACTTGAGCGTATTTCTAATGCTCACAGCCAGCTTTTAACCCAACTCCAGCAACAACTTTCTGATAATCAATCCGATATTGATTCCCTGCGTGGTCAGATTCAGGAAAATCAGTATCAACTGAATCAGGTCGTGGAGCGGCAAAAGCAGATCCTGTTGCAGATCGACAGCCTCAGCAGCGGTGGTGCAGCGGCGCAATCAACCAGCAGCGATCAAAGCGGTGCGGCGGCATCAACGACGCCGACAGCTGATGCTGGTACTGCGAATGCTGGCGCGCCGGTGAAAAGCGGCGATGCAAACACGGATTACAATGCAGCTATTGCGCTGGTGCAGGATAAATCCCGCCAGGATGACGCAATGGTGGCATTTCAGAATTTCATCAAAAATTACCCTGATTCAACTTACCTGCCAAACGCCAATTATTGGCTGGGTCAGTTAAACTACAACAAGGGTAAAAAAGATGATGCGGCGTACTATTTTGCTTCGGTAGTGAAAAACTATCCGAAGTCACCAAAGGCTGCTGATGCGATGTTTAAAGTCGGCGTCATCATGCAGGACAAAGGTGACACCGCAAAAGCGAAAGCCGTATACCAGCAGGTTATCAGTAAATACCCTGGTACTGATGGCGCTAAACAGGCACAAAAACGTCTGAACGCGATGTAATGCATAACACACGACCAGAAGTCGCATTATTTCTGGTCGTGTCGTGCGAATCATAAGCAGTTGAGTGATCTGCATCGAAATTTTTGTTGCGCTCAAGTCTGAAATCAGTAATATATGCCGCCGTTGCCACGGGATATCAAACAAACCGAAAGCAACGAAAAAGTGGGTCGTTAGCTCAGTTGGTAGAGCAGTTGACTTTTAATCAATTGGTCGCAGGTTCGAATCCTGCACGACCCACCA
>NZ_CAOLGM010000215.1:0-3742 GCF_948475835.1 uncultured Escherichia sp.
CCAGTCAACCCCCATCACCCACGCCAATGGGGCCAACAGGTAACCTAAAATGGACTCCAGCGAGGCATGTGCAAAACCAAACCAGCCGCCAACGCCGCCGATAATACCATTAATTAACGCAATGATGGCGACAAATGCCATAACAACTGTCGCTACACCGGCGGCGATTTTCAGCCCGGTCATTGCCCCTGTCGCAGCGGCTTCAATAATGCTTTTTGGCGGTGTTTCGGTGAAAGAGAGGTTTTTAAAGGAAACCTGCGAAGATTCCGTAGCCGGGCTTAACAGGCGGGCAAACAAGATCCCGCCTGGGATCGCCATTAACGATGCCGCCAGCAAATATTCCACAGGTACGCCCAGGGCGGCGTAACCAATCATTGTCGAACCAGCAATCGAGGCCATGCCACTACAAATCGCTGTAAATAATTCATTGCGATTCAGACGATCGATAAAGGGTTTGACGATCGCCGGAATTTCGTTTTGCCCGAGGAAAATGGTGGTGACCGCGACGAATGACTCAATCTTGCTGATATTTAATGCTTTCTGGAATATACCGCCGAGAATGCGAATTAAAATCCCCATCACACCGATGTAGTAGAGAATACTCACCAGTGCAGTGACGAAGATAATTGCCGGTAATACCCTGAAACCAAAGATAAATCCTGCGCCATCAAACAGCGTGTCCATTTTCGGCCCGACCAGCGAACCGAAGATAAATGCGCTACCCGCGTCGCTGTACGCCATCACTTTATGCACGCCAAAAGCGACTTTTTCAGCGACCCAACGCCCTGGCGGTAACCAAAGCATAATCCCGCCAATCACAACCTGTAACACTAACGCCGCGCCAACGGTACGCAGGCTGATCTTCTTCTTGTTTACTGACAGCAAAAATGCAATTGCCAGCAATACCACCATTCCCAGAACACTTCTCATGACATCCATAGTGATTATCTCTTCATGTCATATTGGGCGACGGCTTTCTGCCCATCAGAAATAGCCGGGCCTGCATCTTGCGCTATCGGCCCGGCTTGTTATCAACGCTTAATGGGTTTTGATGTAGCCGCGCACGCACTCTTCGACTAAGCCCCAGAACCAGTCGGTATCAATAGTGATGCCGACTTTGGTATTGGCGGGCTTGCCAAGAACGCCCAGCTCGTCGCAGACGGTGCGCCCATAGCAAGGGCCACTGTTGACGTCCACTTCGACGTACATCTCCTGGGTTTTAATGCCATCAGGGTTAATCAGATAACCGATGCAGGTGGCGTCGTGCACCGGGCCGCCAGCCAAGCCGTAGTTTTCGAACTGCGTTTTGAGAGTGAAGTTCATGATGTCGCTGAACAGCTCTCCGGCAGGGCCGCCTGCCCTTTCCATCCGAGCAATCACGTCCGGGGTGCAAACGGTCTGGTTGGTGAGATCGAGGCCCATCATCACTAATGGAACGCCAGAGGTGAACACCACGCGGGCTGCTTCCGGGTCAGCAAAGATGTTGAACTCGGCAGATGGCGTGAAGTTGCCTGTACCGTAAGCGCCGCCCATTAGCACAATTTCACGGATTTTGGGCAGGATCGCGGGTTGCATACGCATTGCCACCGCGATATTTGAAAGCGGACCAACCGGCACCAGAGTGATATCGCCATCGCTTGTCATCAGGGTATCAATGATGTATTTCACCGCGTGGGTACTTTCTGCCTGGCGGGTCAGCGGCTCGAATACCGGGCCATCCAGTCCGGTTTCACCGTGAATATTATCGGCAACGATTTGTTGACGCATAATGGGTTGCGGCATCCCCGCATAAACCGGAACATTAATCTCCAGTTTCTGGCAAACATTCAGGTCATTAATTAATGTTTTATCAAGCGTCTGATTACCCGCTACAATAGTGATGCCTAATAAATCTATTGCCGGATGTTTCGCTGCCATCATCATTGCAATAGCATCATCATGACCCGGATCACAATCCAGAATAATTTTTCTCTTTTCCATTGTTTATTTCCTCTGTTTCCAGTTGCGTTATTTTTTCTACAGCAAAGAAAATTCGACCGGGCCGATGATTGAATCTTACCAACCGCGTACGTATGCTAAATATGAGAAATCTCATAGCGGATAAACATCGTGAAAGAAATCCACAATAATGATCTTAAGCAGCAATTGATGAGTGAATCCGCGTTTAAGGATTGCTTTTTAACGGATGTTTCAGCCGATACGCGGCTGTTTCATTTTTTAGCGCGTGACTACATTGTGCAGGAAGGGCAACAGCCGTCCTGGCTGTTTTACCTGACGCGAGGCCGCGCCAGGCTTTACGCCACGCTAGCTAATGGTCGCGTGTCGCTGATCGATTTCTTTGCCGCCCCCTGTTTTATTGGCGAGATTGAGTTAATCGACAAAGACCATGAACCGCGTGCGGTGCAGGCTATTGAAGAGTGTTGGTGCCTTGCGCTCCCTATGAAACATTACCGCCCGCGGTTATTAAACGACACGCTATTTTTACGAAAACTCTGCGTCACCTTAAGTCATAAAAATTATCGTAATATTGTTTCTTTAACTCAGAATCAATCATTTCCGTTAGTGAATCGCCTGGCAGCATTTATATTACTCTCGCAGGAAGGTGATCTTTATCACGAAAAGCATACGCAAGCAGCAGAGTATTTAGGCGTTTCTTATCGACATCTTTTATATGTTCTCGCGCAATTCATTCACGACGGTTTATTAACTAAAAGCAAGAAAGGGTATCTCATTAAAAACAGAAAGCAGTTGTCAGGACTGGCGCTGGAGATGGACCCGGAGAATAAATTCTCCGGGATGATGCAGTAAAAATTATTTGCAATAGCGCGATTGCCGGATGCAACGCTTAATACGTTTTATCCGGTCTACAAATCGAGCATTACGCCAGACCAATAAAGAACCCGGCAATAGTCGCACTCATCAGGTTGGAAAGCGTTGCTGCTGCCAGCGCCCGTAAACCAAGCTGGGCGATTTCCGGCGCGCGTTTTGGCGAAATAGCCGAAAATGCGCCAACGACAACACCGATAGAACCAAAGTTAGCAAAACCACAAAGCGCAAAGGAGATAATCGCAATGGTTTTCACTTCCAGCGTGCCGCCCGTTTGCAGGTATGGGGAGAAACTCAGGTAAGCGACGAATTCGTTAATCGCCAGTTTCTGCCCAATCAGGCTACCCGCAAGATTGGCATCACTCCAGTCCACACCCATGATCCACGCCAGCGGTGCCAGCACATAGCCAAAAATACTTTCCAGAGAGGCATTGGCGAAACCAAACCAGCCACCAATTCCGCCGATAATGCCGTTGATCAGCGCAATAATTGCGACAAACGCCATTACCACCGTCGCTACACCAGCGGCGATTTTCAGCCCGGTCATCGCACCGCTCGCCGCCGCTTCGATAAAGCTTTTTGGCGGCGTTTCGCTGAACGACAGATTTTCAAATGTGACCTGTGAAGGCTCGGTGGCCGGGCTAAGAATACGTGCAAACAAAATACCACCTGGGATCGCCATCAGCGATGCCGCTAACAGGTAGTCAATTGGTACGCCCATTCCGACATAACCAATCATCATCGAACCAGCAATGGACGCCATCCCGCTACAAATTGCGGTAAACAACTCGTTGCGATTCATGCGATCGATAAACGGTTTAACGATCGCCGGTATCTCATTTTGCCCGAGGAAAATAGTTGTGACTGCGACAAAAGCTTCGAGTTTGCTGATGTTAAGAGCTTTCTGGAAAATGCT
>NZ_CAOLGM010000216.1:0-3640 GCF_948475835.1 uncultured Escherichia sp.
CCGGTAAATGCCACTTTGGCAATGCCCGGATGCTCGGTCAGATATTGCCCGGGCTCCGCGCCCACGCCCGGCAACACGTTAAATACGCCGTCCGGCAGGCCCGCTTCGCTGTAAATTTCAGCCAGCTTTAACGCGGTAAGCGGGGTAACTTCGCTCGGTTTGAAAATCATTGCGTTGCCTGCCGCCAGCGCCGGGGCGGATTTCCACAGGGCAATCTGGATCGGGTAGTTCCATGCGCCAATCCCTGCCACTACGCCCAGCGGTTCGCGGCGGGTATACACAAAGGACGTTTCACGCAACGGGATCTGGCTGCCTTCCAGCGCCGGGATCAGCCCGGCGTAGTACTCCAGCACGTCCGCACCGGTAACGATATCGACGGTTGAGGTTTCCGAATATGCTTTTCCGGTGTCGAGGGTTTCCAGTTTTGCGAGTTCGTCATTGCGTTCACGCAGAATATCAACGGCCCGACGCAGAATACGCGAGCGCTCCATAGCGGTCATCGCCGCCCAGATTTTTTGCCCCTGTTGGGCACTCTTCACGGCGCGATCGACATCCTCACGCCCGGCGGCCTGCACGGTCGCCAGCACGTTACCGTTGGCCGGGTTAATGGTCTCGAAGGTGCGACCGCTGGTGGCGGAGGTATAACCACCATGTATATAAAGCTGCTGTTCTGCCATTCGGGACATCACGTCTCCTCGGTTAATCGGTGGGTAAATGCTGAGTAATAAAGTGACGGGTCAGCGAGTGTGCGAGAGGTTTATCCAGCGGTTTGCCGCTCAGTGCCGCGCGCAGCCATAATCCGTCAATCAGCGCGGCAAGGCCGTAGCCCGCTTCCTGTGCCTGTTGGCGCGGTAACTCGCGGCGAAATTCGCTCACCAGATTCGACAATAAGCGGCGGCTACTGACCTGCTGTAAACGATAGAGCATCGGCTGATGCATACTGCTGGCCCAGAACGCCAGCCAGGCTTTCATCGCCGCACTGCTCACCTGCGTTTCATCGAAGTTTCCGCCAACAATCGCCTGTAATCGCTGCTCTGCACTGCCCTGCGGAAGTGCATGTAATCGATTCAAAACCGCGTCACGCAGCTGACTGGTGATATCGCGCATGGTTGCTTCCAGCAGACCATTTTTGTCCCTGAAATAGTGGCTGATGATCCCCGTAGAAACGCCTGCACGGCGGGCGATCTGCGCGATCGTTGCATCGTGCATGCCCACTTCATTTATTGCTTCCAGTGTGGCGTCGATCAGTTGTCTGCGCCGGATCGACTGCATCCCCAATTTGGGCATTTTCGCCACTCCATTCATCAGCGTTGTTTATCTATTAAAGCGGTTATTGATTGGACGTTCAATATAAAATGTGTCTTAATTGTTACGAATTTGATTTTAAATGGTAACAATAACAGTGGGGATACTGGATGACAGACCTTTCACACAGCAGGGAAAAGGACAAAATCAATCCGGTGGTGTTTTACACCTCCGCCGGACTGATTTTGTTGTTTTCCCTGACAACGATCCTGTTTCGCGACTTCTCGGCCCTGTGGATTGGCCGCACGCTGGACTGGGTTTCTAAAACCTTCGGTTGGTACTATCTACTGGCGGCAACGCTCTATATTGTCTTTGTGGTCTGTATCGCTTGTTCGCGTTTTGGTTCGGTGAAGCTCGGGCCAGAACAATCCAAACCGGAATTCAGCCTGCTGAGTTGGGCGGCGATGCTGTTTGCTGCCGGGATCGGTATCGACCTGATGTTCTTCTCCGTAGCCGAACCGGTAACGCAGTATATGCAGCCGCCGGAAGGCGCGGGACAGACGATTGAGGCCGCGCGTCAGGCGATGGTCTGGACGCTGTTTCACTACGGCTTAACCGGCTGGTCGATGTATGCGCTGATGGGCATGGCGCTCGGATACTTTAGCTATCGTTATAATTTGCCGCTCACCATCCGCTCGGCGCTGTACCCGATCTTCGGTAAACGGATTAACGGGCCGATAGGGCACTCAGTGGATATTGCAGCGGTGATCGGCACCATCTTCGGTATTGCCACTACGCTCGGTATCGGTGTGGTGCAGCTTAACTATGGCTTGAGCGTACTGTTTGATATTCCCGATTCGATGGCGGCAAAAGCGGCACTGATCGCCTTGTCGGTGATAATCGCCACGATCTCTGTCACCTCCGGTGTCGATAAGGGGATTCGTGTGTTATCGGAACTTAACGTTGCGCTGGCGCTGGGATTGATCCTGTTCGTATTGTTTATGGGCGACACCTCGTTCCTGCTTAATGCGCTGGTGCTGAATGTTGGCGACTATGTGAATCGCTTTATGGGCATGACGCTCAACAGTTTTGCCTTCGACCGTCCAGTTGAGTGGATGAATAACTGGACGCTCTTCTTCTGGGCATGGTGGGTGGCATGGTCGCCGTTTGTCGGCTTGTTCCTGGCGCGTATCTCGCGTGGGCGTACCATTCGCCAGTTCGTGCTGGGCACGTTGATTATTCCGTTTACCTTCACGCTGTTATGGCTCTCGGTGTTCGGCAATAGCGCGCTGTATGAAATCATCCACGGCGGCGCGGCATTTGCCGAGGAAGCGATGGTCCATCCGGAGCGCGGCTTCTACAGCCTGCTGGCGCAGTATCCGGCGTTTACCTTTAGCGCCTCCGTCGCCACCATTACTGGCCTGCTGTTTTATGTGACCTCGGCGGACTCCGGTGCGCTGGTGCTGGGGAATTTCACCTCGCAGCTTAAAGATATCAACAGCGACGCCCCCGGCTGGCTGCGCGTCTTCTGGTCGGTGGCGATTGGCCTGCTGACGCTCGGCATGCTGATGACCAACGGGATATCCGCGCTGCAAAACACCACGGTGATTATGGGGCTGCCGTTCAGCTTTGTGATCTTCTTCGTGATGGCGGGGTTGTATAAATCTCTGAAGGTAGAAGATTACCGCCGTGAAAGTGCCAACCGCGATACCGCGCCGCGACCGCTGGGGCTTCAGGATCGCCTGAGCTGGAAAAAACGTCTCTCGCGCCTGATGAATTATCCGGGCACGCGTTACACTAAACAGATGATGGAGACGGTCTGTTACCCGGCAATGGAAGAAGTGGCGCAGGAGCTGCGGTTGCGCGGCGCGTACGTGGAGCTAAAAAGCCTGCCGCCGGAAGAGGGACAACAGTTGGGGCATCTGGATTTGTTGGTGCATATGGGCGAAGAACAAAACTTTGTCTATCAGATTTGGCCGCAGCAATATTCGGTGCCGGGCTTTACCTACCGCGCACGTAGCGGTAAATCGACCTACTACCGGCTGGAAACCTTCCTGTTAGAAGGCAGCCAGGGCAACGACCTGATGGACTACAGCAAAGAGCAGGTGATCACCGATATTCTTGACCAGTACGAGCGGCACCTTAACTTTATTCATCTCCATCGTGAAGCGCCGGGCCATAGCGTGATGTTCCCGGACGCGTGATTGTTTTTGCATAAAACCGCGCCATGTCTGCATATGGCGCGGGAATCATTGACTCGCTGTAAAAAATTATGCATATATTATATATGATTGTCATGTCATATCCTGAAATTCCTCTTGTATCACTTCATGTCTTTATATTTTATTAATTAACGATTTTATTTTGTATTAGCTGAATGGATTCAGTCCTATAG
>NZ_CAOLGM010000217.1:0-3636 GCF_948475835.1 uncultured Escherichia sp.
ATGGCGTTTCCTTTTTTATTAAAAGATGAAAGATTTTTTTATCAACATCATCTGCTGTAAATGAGAACACCTTAGCATATGGATAATTTACATTTCCAAAATGGGAAAGAAGAGGACTCATTATCTCACAAATATTATTGAGTATATCACCATCTATATTATAGACATCATAAGGCCTCCCCTTTTTTTTATCACATATAATTATATCTACAGTTGTATTTTTTTCAATATAACAAATTGACTGAGGGAAAATAATTGTCTTTTTCCCATTGCTATTTTTTAATACAATTCGTGCATCATAGAGATAAATAATTGTACATTCAAAAAAGTGAACATCCCTGATTTCTAATCTATTTATATTTAAAATGGCCCGTTTATCAGAAAGGTTTAGTTTATATAAAGCACTTTGACTCTTCATATAACCACCTCCACTTCCTATGAAAGTATAATTTCATGAGGCGTTTATAATGTAAATTCGGGAATAATACTGGAAGTGCTTGCAGCAGAAAAAAACACCCATAAAACAGAATAAAAAGTCACTTCATTTCAAAAGGTTAGAACAAAAAAATATAGAATATATTAGATTTTGTATATTCACTATTGTAAAATATACGAAAATACAGAAATGTGTATTTATTGTTCATTAATATACTTTCAAATCGTCGTGGAACAATGATCCAACCCACGTAATTTGGACACAGGTCTAAGCGAGGCTCTGGTTTTCAAATTATTCCGAACTGAGGTCGCCACACCAACTGTGCCATCATCTGTGATGGCATTGACCAGCCAATAACGTCACGCGGTCATAGGTCTATTACCACCGCTAGTACAGCCAGCTTTCATCAGTACGCAGATACGTGATATTGCCCTCCCACTTCGGTTCTGAGCCTTGGTGTAAAAATCATGCTCCAGCAGATTTTCTGGCACAGGCAGATCGTGAACACTGTAGCTAACTGGGCTGAACTTTCGGGAAGCTTTTGCCCTCATCCCTAACGGCACAAGCTTACTGCTACTGTTATTACTGTTCAAGTGGTAACTCTGAGCACACAATTCATTACTCAAGCGTGAAGCACCGTAACACTGGACCAAGTAAAAACCTCGCAGACACTGATGCCACAGTGCTTACGGAACTGCTGGCGTGTGCTTATCTTTGTTCGCCGCTGACACCACGGATATCAGGCGCTGTGACCATCCGGAAGCTTCGATGCTAAACTCATCCAGATATTTTTCAATAAAAGATAGTCTGCTTTTTATCCCATTCTGCTAACTGGCGTTTGAGACGTGCAATCTCAATAGACATCTCCAACTCACCTTCAGAGGAAATCTGCTGATTTTGCTATTTACTGCGCCAGTTGCAGAGTTTTCAGGACTTCACTGCGAAATTCAAATGAATACTGGTAAGATTGTAAGTATCCCGCATAATCGTGCCATTCACACTTAGAGATCATCCAGCATAATCAGTCTGTCAACGAAGGAGATCGCTATGTGTAAAGCCCGTTTTACTGAGCATCAGATCATCGCTGTGATTAAGTCGGTTGAAGCCGGACGAGACGTTGAAGATGTCGGCCGGGAGGCTGGTATCTCTGAGGCCAATATAATAGTCAGGTTCCGATTGTGCAGGCGCAACCTGTCACTATTTTTCAGTACACTGCAACTCGTCTGGCTGGGTACTAACTTCCAACTGCCTGATACTCGGTATCATTTCTCAGCATCGACCAGATTATTCTCGCGTTCTTGTTAGCGACCGCCACGGTCGCTTTATTAAACCAGCGCCGTTCCTTTAACTAGTTAACCCACTGATGCAAGCAGCCAATTGTTATTCATGTCAACTCTGACGACAGCGCGGGCACCATGAATAAAAAATGTACGCAAATGCTTGTCGCCTTTTTTCGTCATATTCATTAGTACCTGCTTGTTGCCACTAGAGTGCTGTCGTGGAACCAGGCCAAGCCATGCGGCAAAGTGACGACCATTTTTAAATTCAGTTCCTTTGGCAATGCTCTGGCAGGCTTCTGATTGCATGAACACAGCGTCAATTTCTTTATCAAAAAAGTTTATACGGCGGCCAAGATCGTTAAAGAGATCATAAAGCTCTGCAACCGTTCTGCGCATACGGGCACTTAACCCGTTTTCTGCATCCTCAAGGATAAGCAGAACGGCACGGCGAACTCTTGAGACTGCCGCACCAATTGTTATTACCCGATCAAGCAGCAGCTCTCTGATTTGACAGACTATCGCAGTACGATGATTGACAATACGCTGTCTTGCACGGTGTAGCCCCTGAATATCCTGCTGTTCAGGGCTTTTCGGTGGAACAAACTGCATCGTAGGTTGCATCAGAGCCACAGCTATCGCCTGCGCATCGTTACCGTCATTTTTTGCCCACGGACAAAAGGTTTTACATACTGGGGGCTGATGACTTTTACATTATGCCCCAGTTTCTCAAACTCACGCTGCCAGTAAAATGCACCTGTAGATGCTTCTATACCGGTCAGACACGCCGGAATATTCGACACCGTCTGGAGTAACTCTTTTCGGCCGGTACGTTTTGAATAAAACGGTTTACCAGTCTAGTTTAACCCGCAGAGCTGAAAGACATTTTTAGCCAGATCAATACCCAGAAATACGATATTCATAGTGATTCTCCTGCTGAGCACATTTCGTACAGTTAACCGCAGAAGGAGGAGGTAGTCCATCCCATTAACTGGAAGTCTAGATACGGCGGTATGGCATCTTCTGATATTAAAAAGATCAAGGATCTTGAGGACGATAACAGGCATCTTAAGCAGATGTTTGCCGATCTCAGTCCTGAGAACCGGGCGCTGAAAGATGTTATCGAAAAAAGCTTTAAAACCAGCCTTTAAGCGTGAGCTGGTCACTCATCTGATAACGACGTTCGGACTCAGTATTCATCAAGCCAGCCAGAGTCTCAATCTGAGCAGAACGGTTTACCATTACCGCCCGGATATCACGCGTGATGAGCCCGTTATTGCCGCATTGCAGGCGGAGGCTAAACGCCCACGACATGGTTTTCCTAAACTTTACCTAGTTCTGCGGCGGCAGGGATATCCGTGGAATCACAAAAGGCTCCACCGTATTTAGTGTCTGCTGAAACTGAATTTTCGCCGTAAGGGCAAACAGCGGTTGCCGGTACGTAATCCATCACCATTGGCCACGCTGTCAGCGCTGAACCAGAGCTGGTCTGTTGATTTTATGCATGATGCTCTGGCCTGTGGTCGTCGTTTTCGTACGTTCAATATCGTTGATGACTTTAACCGTGAGGCGTTGTCGATTGAAATCGATCTGAATCTGCCAGCTCAGCGAGCGATTCGTATTCTCGACAGGATCGCGGCAAACCGTGGCGCTATCCGGTCATGCTGCGCATGGATAATGGTCCGGAATTTATCTCACTGGCGGCAGACTGAATGGACAGAGAGGCACACAGTAAAACTGTAAGCGTACAGCCTGAACCGTCTGGTCAGAATCTGACGAATTAGACAAAGTTGTGTCCACAAAATAAGTAGTGGGAACCAAAGTGTCAGATATGCAGAAAAATGTGACTCTCGGCAGGCGAAAAGGCTGCCCTAATTATCCTCCCGAATTTAAACAGCAGCTCGTTGCTGCCTCCTGTGAACC
>NZ_CAOLGM010000218.1:0-3636 GCF_948475835.1 uncultured Escherichia sp.
AAGCGTATGGTCGCCGTAGCGGGAGATTTAGCCGCCGGACAAATGCTGATGGAGAGCTTCCGTAATCAGCCGTGGTTAGGGTTTGAAGTGGTGGGCGTTTACCACGACCCGAAACCGGGTGGCGTTTCTAACGACTGGGCGGGCAATCTGCAACAGCTGGTCGAGGATGCGAAAGCGGGCAAGATTCATAACGTCTATATCGCGATGCAAATGTGCGACGGCGCGCGAGTGAAAAAACTGGTCCATCAACTGGCGGACACCACCTGTTCGGTGCTGCTGATCCCCGATGTCTTTACCTTCAACATTCTCCATTCACGTCTCGAAGAGATGAACGGCGTTCCGGTGGTGCCGCTGTATGACACGCCGCTTTCCGGGGTTAACCGCCTGCTAAAACGTGCGGAAGACATTGTGCTGGCGACGCTGATCTTGCTGCTGATCTCCCCGGTGCTGTGCTGTATTGCGCTGGCGGTGAAACTCAGTTCACCTGGGCCGGTTATTTTCCGCCAGACTCGCTACGGCATGGATGGCAAGCCGATCAAAGTGTGGAAGTTCCGTTCCATGAAAGTGATGGAGAACGACAAAGTGGTGACTCAGGCGACGCAGAACGATCCGCGCGTCACTAAAGTGGGGAACTTTCTGCGCCGCACCTCGCTGGATGAACTGCCGCAGTTTATCAATGTGCTGACCGGCGGGATGTCGATTGTCGGTCCGCGTCCGCACGCGGTAGCGCATAACGAACAGTATCGCCAGCTCATTGAAGGCTACATGCTGCGCCACAAAGTGAAACCGGGCATTACCGGCTGGGCGCAGATTAATGGCTGGCGCGGCGAAACCGACACGCTGGAGAAAATGGAAAAACGCGTCGAGTTCGACCTTGAGTACATCCGCGAATGGAGCGTCTGGTTCGATATCAAAATCGTTTTCCTGACGGTATTCAAAGGTTTCGTTAACAAAGCGGCATATTGATATGAGCTTACGTGAAAAAACCATCAGCGGCGCGAAGTGGTCGGCGATTGCCACGGTGATCATCATCGGCCTCGGGCTGGTGCAGATGACCGTGCTGGCGCGGATTATCGACAACCACCAATTCGGCCTGCTGACTGTGTCGCTGGTGATAATCGCGCTGGCAGATACGCTTTCTGACTTCGGTATCGCTAACTCGATTATTCAGCGAAAAGAAATCAGTCACCTTGAACTCACCACGTTGTACTGGCTGAACGTCGGGCTGGGGCTTGTGGTGTGCGTGGCGGTGTTTTTGTTGAGTGATGCCATTGGTGACGTGCTGAATAACCCGGACCTGGCACCGTTGATTAAAACATTGTCGCTGGCGTTTGTGGTGATCCCCCACGGGCAACAGTTCCGCGCGTTGATGCAGAAGGAGCTGGAGTTCAACAAAATCGGCATGATCGAAACCAGCGCGGTGCTGGCGGGCTTTACTTTTACGGTGGTTAGCGCCCATTTCTGGCCGCTGGCGATGACCGCGATCCTCGGTTATCTGGTCAATAGTGCGGTAAGAACGCTGCTGTTTGGCTACTTTGGCCGCAAAATTTATCGCCCCGGTCTGCATTTCTCGCTGGCGTCGGTGGCACCAAACTTACGTTTTGGTGCCTGGCTGACGGCGGACAGCATCATCAACTATCTCAATACCAACCTTTCAACGCTGGTGCTGGCGCGTATTCTCGGCGCGGGCGTGGCTGGGGGATACAACCTGGCGTACAACGTGGCCGTTGTGCCGCCGATGAAGCTGAACCCAATCATCACCCGCGTGTTGTTTCCGGCATTCGCCAAAATTCAGGACGATACCGAAAAGCTGCGTGTTAACTTCTACAAGCTGCTGTCGGTAGTGGGGATTATCAACTTTCCGGCGCTGCTGGGGCTGATGGTGGTGTCGAATAACTTCGTACCGCTGGTATTCGGCGAAAAGTGGAACAGCATTATTCCGGTGCTGCAATTGCTGTGTATTGTGGGTCTGCTGCGCTCCGTGGGTAACCCGATTGGTTCGCTGCTGATGGCGAAAGCGCGGGTCGACATCAGCTTTAAATTCAACGTATTCAAAACATTTCTGTTTATTCCGGCGATTGTTATTGGTGGGCAGATGGCGGGCGCAATCGGCGTCACGCTCGGTTTCCTGCTGGTGCAGATTATCAACACCATTCTGAGTTACTTCGTGATGATTAAACCGGTTCTTGGTTCCAGTTATCGCCAGTACATCCTGAGTTTGTGGCTGCCGTTTTACCTCTCGCTGCCGACGCTGGTGGTTAGTTATGCGCTGGGCATTGTGCTGAAAGGGCAACTGGCGCTGGGGATGCTGCTGGCGGTGCAAATAGCCGCGGGCGTGCTGGCGTTTGTGGTGATGATTGTGCTGTCGCGCCATCCGCTGGTGGTGGAAGTGAAGCGTCAGTTTTGTCGCAGCGAAAAAATGAAAATGCTTTTACGGGCGGGGTGAGTTGCTGTTTTCGGTTCCGACAACGGTTGCCGGATGCGGCGTAAAACGCCTTATCCATCCTACGGTTCTGTGCTCGGGACCTGTAGGCCTGATAAGACGCGTCAGCGTCGCATCAGGCAAAAAGCGGCAACGAACACAACAAACACAGCCTCACCTGGCATCAAATTTATGAGGAAAAAATGAAATTACTTATTCTGGGCAACCACACTTGCGGCAATCGTGGCGACAGTGCCATCTTGCGCGGCTTACTTGATGCCATCAACATCCTCAATCCACAAGCCGAAGTGGACGTGATGAGCCGCTATCCGGTCAGTTCTTCCTGGCTGCTCAACCGCCCGGTAATGGGCGATCCGCTGTTCCTGCAAATGAAACAACACAACAGCGCGGCGGGCGTTGTCGGGCGCGTTAAAAAAGTCCTCCGTCGCCGCTATCAACACCAGGTATTGCTCTCACGCGTCACCGACACTGGCAAGCTGCGTAATATCGCCATCGCCCAGGGATTCACCGACTTCGTGCGCATGCTCTCAGGTTACGACGCCATTATTCAGGTCGGAGGATCGTTTTTTGTCGATCTCTACGGCGTGCCGCAGTTTGAACATGCGCTTTGCACGTTTATGGCGAAAAAGCCGCTGTTTATGATTGGTCACAGCGTCGGCCCCTTCCAGGATGAGCAATTTAACCAACTGGCGAACTACGTTTTTGGTCACTGTGACGCGCTGATCCTGCGCGAATCGGTCAGCCTTGATTTGATGAAACGTAGCAATATTACTACCGCAAAAGTTGAACATGGCGTTGATACCGCGTGGCTGGTCGATCACCACACCAAAGATTTCACCGCCAGCTATGCCGTCCAACACTGGCTGGACGTTGCCGCACAACAGAAAACGGTGGCAATTACCCTGCGCGAACTGGCACCGTTCGACAAACGTCTCGGCACCACTCAACAAGCGTATGAAAAAGCCTTTGCCGGGGTGGTCAATCGCATTCTCGACGAAGGGTATCAGGTGATTGCGCTTTCCACCTGTACGGGCATCGACAGCTATAACAAAGACGATCGCATGGTGGCGCTCAATCTGCGCCAGCACATCAGCGATCCTGCCCGTTACCACGTAGTGATGGATGAACTCAACGATCTGGAAATGGGCAAAATTCTCGGTGCCTGTGAACTCACCGTCGGTACGCGCCTGCAC
>NZ_CAOLGM010000219.1:0-3491 GCF_948475835.1 uncultured Escherichia sp.
GCATTCGCTTTATCTGGAATAACGAAGCACGCACGCTGAAAAACTGGCATCACGACACGGGGAAATACGGGCGAACCATTACCGGGTGGGATGAGGATAAAAACAATATCCGCACGTTTTACCGGGATGACATCGACCGTTTTCTGGAAATACGCACCCGGCGCATCAACCAGGACAGCACAAAGCGCGTCCCCATGTTCGTAAAACTGCGCACCGCCCGCTACCTGAAAGCCCGTGCAGATGCTTCCGGTGTGACGGTGGGTTACAGCGGCGTGGCCGCACGTATTGCCCGCGTTCATCAGTTCGGTGAGCGCGATCAGGTTGCGCCGGGCATTTTCACCGATTACCCGGTACGTGAGCTGCTGGGTATCAGCCAGGCAGATGAGCGCCTGATTTATAACACGGTGCTGGGCCGGATTGCGGAGGCTGTACGGTGAGCGCAGAACTCATGCGACTGCTGAGCAATATCATCCGCACCGGGATCATCTCTGAAGTTGATGAGAAGTCCTGGCGCGTGCGCGTTCGCAGCGGCGAACTGGAAACAGGATGGTTGCGCTGGAACACCACGCGCGCGGGAGCCTTCAATGTGTGGCTGCCGCCATCACCAGGCGAACAGGTGGTAATTGCCTGCATTGGCGGCAACCCGGAAACCGCCATGATAATTGGCAGCCTGTGGAGTGATGCCAGTCCGGCCCCCGGAAAAAGCCTGAAAGAAATCGTGGTCAGTGCGCCGGATGGCGCGGTGTTCCGCTACGACGCGGACGCAGGCGCACTGAGCGCCAGCGGCATGAAAACAGCCACCCTGCAGGCATCCGTCAGCGTGACACTGGATACGCCCGTCGTGGAATGCACAGACCTTCTGAGAACGGCGACGCTTGACGTCACAAAAGGGGGAAAGATGAGCGGCAATATCACGCACAGCGGCGGCGATTTCACCTCAAACGGCATCACAGTGCATACGCATAAGCACGGTGGTGTTAAAGGTGGCAGCGATTCGACAGGAGGCCCGCAGTGACAACCCGCTACACAGGAATGAACCCGGACGGGACGGGAAACCTGAACGATATGGACCACCTGAAACAGTCAGTCAGGGACATCCTGACCACCCCGCTGGCAAGCCGGGTTATGCGACGGGAATATGGCAGCCTTGTGCCTGATTTGATTGACGAACCCATGAATAACACCACGCGTCTGCAATGCATGAGTGCTGCCGTGATTGCACTGACACGATGGGAACCCCGCATTGCCCTGGATGCCATCGATGTTGTCTGGAAAGCAGGAGGCCGCGCTGGGGTGACGCTGTCGGGCACTGTCATGCAGACCATGCAGAATGTTGAATTAACCATCACGCTGAGAGAGTAAATCATGCCTGCCGTTGACCTTTCCCAGTTACCGGAACCCGCCATCATAGCGGAGCCTGACTTTGAGGCAATTCTGGCTGACACAAAGGCCATGATGATTGCGTCCTATCCTGCCGAACAGCGTGAAGCCGTCTCCGCCGCGCTGGAGCTGGAATCGGAACCCCTGAACGTTATCGCTCAAACCATGTCTTTTCGTGAAATGCTGTTACGCCAGCGGGTTAACGAGGGGGCACGCGCCTGCATGTTAAGCCACAGCGCCGGAACAGACCTGGACAACCTCGCGGGCAATATGAACACAAAGCGCCTGGTTATCACTCCGGCAACGGATACCACCGACGCGGTGATGGAGAGCGACACCTCGCTGAGACTGCGGGCGCAGCGGGCGTACGACGGCCTGAGTGTTGCTGGCCCGTCAGGTGCATACGAGTATTTTGCCCGCAGCGCCAGCGGTCTGGTGCGTGATGCGCGGGCCATCAGTCCGTCTCCGGCCTGTGTGACGGTTTCCATCCTGTCCACTGAAGGCGACGGCACAGCAACGGAGGCGTTGCTTAATACCGTTCGCGCCGTTCTGAATGCAGAGGATACCCGCCCGGTGGCCGACCGCCTGACCGTACAGAGCGCCAGAATCGTGACATGGCGGCTGAATGCAAAACTGTACTTTTACCCCGGTCCGGAATCCGAACCTATTCTGGCGGCGGCTGAATCGTCGTTCAGGAAGTGGCTGGCTGAGCAGGGGCTTATCGGTCAGGACGTGGCGTTGTCCGCCATTGCTGCCGCACTGCATGTGCACGGTGTGCAACGCGTGGAGATAATCGAACCCACACAGAATATGGCCATCAGCGACATACAGGCGGCGCGCTGTGAGTCATTCACCATCAGCGAAGGTGGGCGTAATGAGTAATTCACTGTTACCGCCATCAGCCAGCAGTTTCATGCGTTGCGCCGAAGCTGTCGGAGCGCGCATTACAGACATCCCGGTAGACCTCAACACGCTGTGGTCACCGGACACCTGCCCGGTGCATCTGCTGCCTTATCTCGCCTGGGCATTTTCCGTTGACCGCTGGGATCGCAACTGGCCGGAAGAGACAAAGCGACAGGTGATTCGTGATGCATGGCTGATACACCGACACAAAGGGACCATCAGCGCACTGCGAAGAGCCGTGGAGCCTCTCGGCTACCTGATTGAAGTAAAGGAGTGGTGGCAACTCAACGAGGAGCCGGGAACATTTCGCATTGTTGTCGGAGTACTTGATCAGGGCATCACCGATGAAATGTATCAGGAACTTGAGCGCCTTATTGCGGATGCAAAACCAGTAAGTCGCCATCTGACGGGGCTGGCGATCAGCCTGAGTGTGAACGGAAAGATTTTCGTTGGTACGGGATGCTATCACGGCGATGCCCTGACGGTTTATCCCTACACCCCGGAGTCCATTATTGTCGAAGGGGATTATTTCCCTGCCCCGGCCATTCATTTAATTGATAATCTGAGAGTAAACCCATGACATCAAAATACTATGCCATACTGACCAGCCAGGGCGCAGCAAGGCTGGCAAACGCGACCATGCTCGGCAGCAAGCTGAATCTGACGCAAATGGCCGTGGGTGATGCAAACGGCATATTACCAACGCCAGATCCGACACAAACCAGACTGATTAACCAGAAACGCATTGCTCCGCTGAATATGCTGGATATCGACCCCTCTAATCCGGGCCAGATTATTGCGGAACAAATCATTCCTGAAAATGAAGGAGGTTTCTGGATCCGTGAGATTGGTCTTTACGATGATGAAGGGATCCTTATTGCAGTGGCGAACTGCCCGGAAACCTACAAACCACGATTGCAGGAAGGGAGTGGTCGTACACAGACCATCCGAATGCTCCTTATTGTCAGCAATACAGAGTCTGTCACACTGAAAATTGACCCGTCAGTAGTCCTGGCAACCCGCAAATATGTGGACGACAGGATGTCTGGTGCATCCTTGCAACTGGACAAATTAATAGAGAAACACATCAATGCAGAGGATCCGCATACCCAATATGCCCACAAAGAATCCCCGGCGTTTAGCGGCACCCCGACTGCACCAACTGCGGATAAAGCGGATAACAGCAATAAGCTGGCCACGACAAAATT
>NZ_CAOLGM010000220.1:0-3425 GCF_948475835.1 uncultured Escherichia sp.
TAGTAACTAAATGCAATACGTCTCAACAATGATGCTAAAAACATACCTAACCTCGCCTCCCTACTGGTTATAATGCAATGCAGTCTATCAGACTCATCAGGGTGCCATTTTGTGCATATGCGGACTTTTATGTTTCATATCTCTAACCTGTGGCTCCTCTGCTTAATCCTTAAACAACACCAGCAACTCCTGCGCTTTCATCTTCCATCGAATTTTTCATGTTGCCGCTAATCAGCCATAAAATCATTTGCAGATGCGCTCTGTCGAGGTAGTCTCATAAGGTTCGTTTATAGATCGACGGCAATGTGAGTTACCTTTTCCATACTAATTATAAAAAGACAGTACAAACAGGATCATTATGGACTCCACGCTCATCTCCACTCGTCCCGATGAAGGGACGCTTTCGTTAAGTCGCGCCCGACGAGCTGCGTTAGGCAGCTTCGCTGGTGCCGTCGTCGACTGGTATGATTTTTTACTCTATGGCATCACCGCCGCACTGGTGTTTAATCGCGAGTTTTTCCCGCAAGTAAGCCCGGCGATGGGAACGCTCGCCGCATTTGCCACCTTTGGCGTCGGATTCCTTTTCCGTCCGCTCGGCGGTGTCATTTTCGGTCACTTTGGCGACCGACTGGGACGTAAGCGCATGTTAATGCTGACCGTCTGGATGATGGGCATCGCGACAGCCTTGATTGGTATTCTTCCTTCATTCTCGACCATTGGGTGGTGGGCACCTATTTTGCTGGTGACACTGCGTGCCATTCAGGGATTTGCCGTCGGCGGCGAATGGGGAGGCGCGGCGTTGCTTTCCGTTGAAAGTGCACCGAAAAATAAAAAAGCCTTTTACAGTAGCGGTGTACAAGTTGGCTACGGTGTAGGTTTACTGCTTTCAACCGGACTGGTTTCATTGATCAGTATGATGACGACTGACGAACAGTTTTTAAGCTGGGGCTGGCGCATTCCTTTCCTGTTTAGCATCGTACTGGTACTGGGAGCATTGTGGGTGCGCAATGGCATGGAGGAGTCCGCGGAATTTGAACAACAGCAACATTATCAAGCTGCCGCGAAAAAACGCATCCCGGTTATCGAAGCGCTGTTACGACATCCCGGTGCTTTCCTGAAGATTATTGCGCTACGACTGTGCGAATTGCTGACGATGTACATCGTTACTGCCTTTGCACTTAATTATTCAACCCAGAATATGGGGTTACCGCGCGAACTTTTCCTCAATATTGGTTTGCTGGTAGGTGGATTAAGCTGCTTGACAATTCCCTGTTTTGCCTGGCTTGCCGATCGTTTTGGTCGCCGCAGGGTTTATATCACAGGTGCGTTAATCGGAACGTTGAGCGCATTTCCTTTCTTTATGGCGCTTGAAGCACAATCTATTTTCTGGATAGTTTTCTTCTCCATAATGCTGGCAAACATTGCGCATGACATGGTGGTGTGTGTGCAACAACCGATGTTTACCGAAATGTTTGGTGCCAGTTATCGCTATAGTGGTGCTGGAGTCGGTTATCAGGTCGCCAGTGTGGTTGGCGGTGGATTTACACCTTTTATTGCCGCTGCACTCATCACTTACTTTGCCGGGAACTGGCATAGCGTCGCCATTTATTTGCTGGCTGGATGTCTGATTTCCGCAATGACCGCTTTGTTGATGAAAGACAATCAACGCGCTTGATAGTCTGGCGAAGATCATCCGATCTTCGCCTTACACTTTTGTTTCACATTCCTGTGACATACTATCGGATGTGCGGTAATTGTATGGAACAGGAGACACACATGAATAATAAGGGCTCCGGTCTGACCCCAGCTCAGGCACTGGATAAACTCGACGCGCTGTATGAGCAATCTGTAGTCGCATTACGCAACGCCATTGGCAACTATATTACAAGTGGCGAATTACCTGATGAAAACGCCCGCAAACAAGGTCTTTTTGTCTATCCATCACTGACCGTAACCTGGGACGGTAGCACAACCAATCCCCCCAAAACGCGCGCATTTGGTCGTTTTACTCACGCAGGCAGCTACACCACCACGATTACTCGCCCTACTCTCTTTCGTTCGTATCTTAATGAACAACTTACGTTGCTGTATCAGGATTATGGTGCGCATATCTCTGTGCAACCCTCGCAGCATGAAATCCCTTATCCTTATGTCATCGATGGCTCTGAATTGACACTTGATCGCTCAATGAGCGCTGGGTTAACTCGCTACTTCCCGACAACAGAACTGGCGCAAATTGGCGATGAAACTGCAGACGGCATTTATCATCCAACTGAATTCTCCCCCCTATCGCATTTTGATGCGCGCCGCGTCGAATTTTCCCTCGCACGGTTGCGCCATTATACCGGTACGCCAGTTGAACATTTTCAGCCGTTCGTCTTGTTTACCAACTACACACGTTATGTGGATGAATTCGTTCGTTGGGGATGCAGCCAGATCCTCGATCCTGATAGTCCCTACATTGCCCTTTCTTGTGCTGGCGGGAACTGGATCACCGCCGAAACCGAAGCGCCAGAAGAAGCCATTTCCGACCTTGCATGGAAAAAACATCAGATGCCAGCATGGCATTTAATTACCGCCGATGGTCAGGGTATTACTCTGGTGAATATTGGCGTGGGACCGTCAAATGCTAAAACCATCTGCGATCATCTGGCAGTGCTACGCCCGGATGTCTGGTTGATGATTGGTCACTGTGGCGGATTACGTGAAAGTCAGGCCATTGGCGATTATGTACTTGCACACGCTTATTTACGCGATGACCACGTTCTTGATGCGGTTCTGCCGCCCGATATTCCTATTCCGAGCATTGCTGAAGTGCAACGTGCGCTTTATGACGCCACCAAGCTGGTGAGTGGCAGGCCCGGTGAGGAAGTCAAACAGCGGCTACGTACTGGTACTGTGGTAACCACAGATGACAGGAACTGGGAATTACGTTACTCAGCTTCTGCACTTCGTTTTAACTTAAGCCGGGCCGTAGCAATTGATATGGAAAGTGCAACCATTGCCGCGCAAGGATATCGTTTCCGCGTGCCATACGGGACACTACTGTGTGTTTCAGATAAACCGTTGCATGGCGAGATTAAACTTCCCGGTCAGGCTAACCGTTTTTATGAAGGCGCTATTTCCGAACACCTACAAATTGGCATTCGGGCGATCGATTTGCTGCGCGCAGAAGGCGACCGACTGCATTCACGTAAATTACGAACCTTTAATGAGCCGCCGTTCCGATAATAAGTTCTGAACCTTCTTATCAGAAATAGATGTGAAGGATTAAGTAAGACATCTGGCAAATAGCCTGCAATAAACGCGGGCTGTTTGCTTCCTTGGGCAAATGCGAGTTTCATTATCGTCTTAATGATTTCCGCATATTAAAAGCAAGTATGCTTTAAAAACATAATTATAAAAAATCCCGCCAACAACATTAG
>NZ_CAOLGM010000221.1:0-3421 GCF_948475835.1 uncultured Escherichia sp.
ACATTAGCCGGGCTGAATACCAGGAATTGTTAGCCGTTTCCCGTGGCGACGCTGTTGCCGATTATATTATTGATAATGTCTCTATTCTCGACCTGATCAATGGCGGAGAAATTTCCGGCCCAATTGTGATTAAAGGACGTTACATTGCCGGTGTTGGCGCAGAATACGCTGATGCTCCGGCTTTGCAGCGGATTGATGCTCGCGGCGCAACGGCGGTGCCAGGGTTTATTGATGCTCACCTGCATATTGAATCCAGCATGATGACGCCGGTCACTTTTGAAACCGCTACCCTGCCGCGCGGCCTGACGACCGTTATTTGCGACCCTCATGAAATCGTCAACGTGATGGGAGAAGCCGGATTCGCCTGGTTTGCCCGCTGTGCCGAACAGGCAAGGCAAAACCAGTACTTACAGGTCAGCTCTTGCGTACCCGCCCTGGAAGGCTGCGATGTTAACGGTGCCAGTTTTACCCTTGAACAGATGCTCGCCTGGCGGGACCATCCGCAGGTTACCGGCCTTGCAGAAATGATGGACTACCCTGGCGTAATTAGCGGGCAGAATGCGCTGCTCGATAAACTGGATGCATTTCGCCACCTGACGCTGGACGGTCACTGCCCGGGTTTGGGTGGTAAAGAACTTAACGCCTATATTACTGCGGGTATTGAAAACTGCCACGAAAGTTATCAGCTGGAAGAAGGACGCCGGAAATTACAACTCGGCATGTCGTTGATGATCCGCGAAGGGTCCGCTGCCCGCAATCTCAACGCGCTGGCACCGTTGATCAACGAATTTAACAGCCCGCAATGCATGCTCTGTACCGATGACCGTAACCCGTGGGAGATCGCCCATGAAGGACACATCGATGCCTTAATTCGCCGCCTGATCGAACAACACAATGTGCCGCTGCATGTGGCATATCGCGTCGCCAGCTGGTCGACGGCGCGCCACTTTGGTCTGAATCACCTCGGCTTACTGGCACCCGGCAAGCAGGCCGATATCGTCCTGTTGAGCGATGCGCGTAAGGTCACGGTGCAGCAGGTACTGGTGAAAGGCGAGCCGATTGATGCGCAAACCTTACAGGCGGAAGAGTCGGCGAGACTGGCACAATCCGCTCCGCCATATGGCAACACCATTGCCCGCCAGCCAGTTTCCGCCAGCGACTTTGCCCTGCAATTTACGCCCGGAAAACGCTATCGGGTCATTGACGTCATCCATAACGAATTGATTACGCACTCCCACTCCAGCGTCTACAGCGAAAATGGTTTTGATCGCGATGATGTGAGCTTTATTGCCGTACTTGAGCGTTACGGGCAACGGCTGGCTCCGGCTTGTGGTTTGCTTGGCGGCTTTGGACTGAATGAAGGTGCGCTGGCTGCGACGGTCAGCCATGACAGCCATAATATTGTGGTGATCGGTCGCAGTGCCGAAGAGATGGCGCTGGCGGTCAATCAGGTGATTCAGGATGGCGGCGGGCTGTGCGTGGTACGTAACGGCCAGGTCCAAAGTCATCTGCCGTTGCCCATTGCCGGCCTGATGAGCACCGACACGGCGCAGTCGCTGGCGGAACAAATTGACGCCTTGAAAGCCGCCGCCCGTGAATGCGGTCCGTTACCCGATGAGCCGTTTATTCAGATGGCGTTTCTTTCTCTGCCAGTGATCCCCGCGCTAAAACTAACCAGTCAGGGGCTATTTGATGGCGAGAAGTTTGCCTTCACTACGCTGGAAGTCACGGAATAATAAAAAAGCCCGGCGTCATGCCGGGCAAAAGTCACCAGTTACGTTTATGCCACTGTCAACTGCTGAATTTTTTTCTCGCGGCGGATTTTGCGTTCTTCCATCACCGCCACTATCGCCATCAGGCAGATACAACCAATCGCGGCGATATCAAGTGCGGCGAAGGTGCCTGCCCAGCCGGTAAGGCCGAATACCGGCGTCCCATCGGCAATCATTCCCAGACCTAACTTGGCAAAGCTGTCACCAATCAGGTAAGCAAAGGTGCCTTTAATACCATCGGCAGCGCCAATCGCTTTTTTAGGTACAAAGCCAACAGCAGCCACACCAATCAACAATTGCGGGCCAAAGACCAGGAAACCCAACGCAAAGAGAGAAGCCAGATAGATATATTCGTTGCTGGCATGTTGATACACACCGAGCGTGGCGATAATCAGCGCCAGCGCGATGCAGGCCACCAGGCCACGGCGACCGTTCGCCAGGTCAGAGAGCCAGCCCCACAGCAGCGTACCGACCAGCGCACCAGCTTCAAACAGCGTAAAGCCCTGAATCGCCACCGCTTTAGAGAGTTTCAGTTCCTGGAACGCGTATACGGTTGACCACTGGTCGATACCAATACGTACCACATAGAGGAAAATGTTGGCGAAGCACAGCAGCCAGATCACTTTGTTTTTCAGCACATACTCAACAAAGATCTGCCACTTGGTCATATCGGTAGATTCTGTCTCTTTGTCCTCTTCGCTGATCTCCTCGCCGAACAGTTCTTCAGCTTTGCCGAGGCCATAAGATTCCGGGGAGTCGCTGCCGTAACGCAGGCCGATAAAACCGACAATCAGCGCGATAATCGACGGGAAGATAAACATGCCGATGACATGGCCATCGAACAGGTAATTTGCCCCGAACAGCGCCACACCTGCTGCGCCTGCACCGCCAAGGTTGTGAGAAATATTCCAGAAACCGAGGAATGTCCCGCGTTTACGACGCGGCGTCCATTTGGTGATGGTGGAGTAACTGCACGAACCGCCGGTACTCTGGAAAAAGCCGCTTAAGGCGTAGAAGGCAATCATCAGGAACAGGCTAACCGAGCCGCTGCCCATACTGGCACTGAAGCCCAGCATACAAATGGCAGACAGGATCAGCATGAACGGCAGGAATTGTTTGGTGTTTTTGCCGTCGGCGTAGTAGGAAACCAGCGTTTTACCCACGCCATAAGTGATGGAGAAACCCAGGCCGATCATCCCCAGCTGCGTCATGCTCAACCCGTAGGTCGAGATCATGTCGTTCTGCGCGATGTTAAAGTTCTTGCGAATCAGGTACATCGTCAGGTAGCCGATAAAGACCACCAGGTAGGATTGCATGAACGGTTTGAACCACATTTTGCGCCGCACTTCGAGCGGAAGGTCCAGGGTCGGCTTGCGAACCTGGTTTAAGAAAGCCAGCATGGGTTACTCCTGAAATGAATACCTGCGTGAGGCATGCATTGTAAAAATCAGCAGCAAATCAGGCCTGAGATAGCGTCCAGGCAAAACCTGGAAAATTTCTTAGTTTTGCCGGATATGAAGTGAAAAGGTGAGATGCATCACGCTTCGCGCGGTGCCTGGGCGTTCAAAAAGGGCAGTAACAGCAGTGCGGAAATCCCGGCGGCGATAGAGATAACCACAAAAAATCCGCTCCAGTGCCAGGTATCGAGT
>NZ_CAOLGM010000222.1:0-3262 GCF_948475835.1 uncultured Escherichia sp.
AGAAAGGAAAGGTGATTCTCGGCGCGATGATGCGCAAGCTGGCACAGGTGGCGTATGGAGTGCTGAAGTCAGGCGTGCCGTTCAATGCGTCACGGCATAATCCGGTAGCGGCGTAAAAATCGCGGAAGGGATGAAAAAAACAGCGCCTGACGGCGCAGTGTCTGGCATGCCTGCAATCCGGGAAACCGGACCAGGAAAAAACTTGCAGGCCATAACAGTATCTACCAATAAACTGCAATACATTGAATTTATACGACTTTGTAGGCTGGATAAGGCGTTCACGCCGCATCCGGCATAAACAAAGCGCACTATGTAAATCATTTGAGGCGGCGCAATTGCGCCGCCTCCCATCAGGCAGGAATTTTGTCAATCTTAGGAATGCGTGACCACACGCGGTGTGCTGCCATCAGCGTTAGCAGTTCATCCATAAAACTACCGTCAGCGCTGTCAGCTTCCACAATCCCTTCTTCACCCTGGTCAGCGACCTTGATTGTTGCTTTAAACTTGCGCGCGTCTCCCGCCAGCGCAATCGGTTTAAGGTGTTTGTAGGCTTCCATCAGGTAGTAGTTGGCATCGCCGTTGTCAGCGATATCCGCGATATTGCCGCAAGGGACAATGACCGCATCGACCGTCAGCGAAGGTGCACCGGCAAAGGTAGCGGCTATAGGCAACACCGTACCGTCATCCGCAGTCACTTCACCCATTCGGGAGTAGAGCAGTTTGGCATGAACGCCTTTGGCCTTCAGGGCCTTGAGAATGGCCAGAAGGTCTGCCGATCTCACTTCATCATTAAGTAAAATCGCTACCACGCGACCTTTCACATCACCGTCAGGAATGGCGTACAAACTTAAGGATGGATCCTTTTTCAGACTGTTGACGTCCGGAGGTGGGGTGATATTCAGCTGGTCGTCAGTCAGTTCGATACCGAGATTTTTCGCCACCGCCTGGGCCAGAGTGAGATCAATATGCGCCAGCTGGTCAACAACGCGCTCACGAATATACGGACGAACGACTTTGCTTAACTCAAAACTGAAACCATCGACAATATGGCGCTGCTCGAATGGCGTCTGACTTAGCCAGAACAGACGCGGATGGGAATAATATTCGCCAAACGATGGACTGCGCTCACGAACTTTATTTCCTTCCACGCGTTCCTGATATGATTCAAAACCGCCGCGTTTCGGTCCCGGCGGTGTTTCGCGCGGCCAGTTATCGTTGATCGAGTTCGGTTCGTAATTCGCCGGGTTAGTGTCGATCCCCATACGATGCATGCCATCACGCTGGAAGTTGTGGTAAGGGCAGGTCGGACGGTTAATCGGAATCTCATGGAAATTCGGCCCACCAAGACGACTGATTTGTGTATCGATATAGGAGAACAAACGTCCCTGCAACAGCGGATCGTTGGTGAAGTCCAGACCAGGAACAATATGACCTGGATGGAATGCTGCTTGTTCGTTTTCGGCAAAGAAGTTATCCGGATTGCGATTGAGCACCATTTTGCCGACACGCTGAACGGGCACCAGTTCTTCCGGGATCAGTTTGGTTGGATCGAGAAGATCGAAGTCGAACTTGAATTCATCTTCTTCAGGAATCAACTGGAAGCCCAGTTCGTATTCCGGAAAATCGCCTGCTTCAATGGCTTCCCACAACTCGCGGCGGTGGAAGTCCGGGTCACGTCCGGTGAGTTTTTGTGCTTCATCCCAAACGAGTGAGGCTTTACCTGCCAGTGGTTTCCAGTGGAAACGTACAAACGTTGCCTTCCCTTCGGCATTAATCAGGCGGAAGGTGTGAATACCGAAGCCTTCCATGGTGCGGTAACTGCGGGGGATGCCGCGATCCGACATCGCCCACATCACGTTGTGCAGAGTTTCAGGTTGCAGAGAAACATAATCCCAGAAAGTATCGTGGGCGCTTTGCCCTTGTGGAATTGCCCAGTGTGGTTCTGGTTTTACCGCATGAACAAAATCGGGGAATTTATGCGCATCCTGGATAAAGAAGATTGGCGTGTTATTGCCAACGAGGTCAAAAATACCCTCTTCAGTATAGAACTTGGTGGCAAAACCACGGATATCACGCACGGTATCGGCAGAGCCAGCGCCACCCTGAACGGTAGAGAACCTAACAAATACTGGGGTGATTTTGTTCGGATCTGAGAGGAAATCCGCTTTGGTGATATCGCTTAAGCTTTTATATGGCTGGAAATAACCGTGAGCTGCTGATCCGCGTGCATGAACAATACGTTCCGGGATGCGCTCATGGTCAAAGTGGGTGATTTTCTCGCGCAGAATAAAATCTTCCAGCAGCGTTGGACCACGGTTACCGGCACGCAGTGAGTTTTGATCATCGGCGATGCGCACGCCCTGATTAGTGGTCAGCGCATAATTTTCACTGCCTTTGCGTACGTCTTCCAGAGAATTAAGTTTTTCGTTACGTGTATCAGGGGCTTTCAGGCTCCCAGGGGCGGTAGGTTGTGCACCTGGCGGTGTTGGTTCAGCCGCTGGACGATGAGATCCGTCCTCAGGTGCCAGTGAGTCCATCCCCGGTTTCGCTTCGCTGGAATCGTGTAGTGGTGACTGGTGCTGATGTGGGTTCTTTTCGTTATGTTGCGACATTGAACTCGTCTCCTTAATTTATTACTGAAAGGGCCGCTGTTTTGGTCAAAAAACTCTCTAACTATAGACCACCAGCCAGATCCCGCTTCGGAGACTATTCTGGAAACGGTGTTATGAAATACACGCAAAGCGGGACGTACAGGGGCTAAATCGGCTAAACTACAGTTTTTCTAATTTTTAATATGCGTTTAGTGAAGCCAGTAATGAAGAAACCGCTCCGCCAGCAAAACCGCCAGATTATTAGCTATGTCCCACGCACGGAACCCGCGCCGCCAGAACATGCGATAAAGATGGATTCGTTTCGTGATGTCTGGATGCGGCGTGGCAAATATGTTGCGTTTGTACTGATGGGAGAGTCATTTCTGCGCTCACCGGCGTTTACTGTGCCTGAATCTGCCCAACGTTGGGCAAATCAGATCCGCCAGGAAGGGGAAGTGACTGAGTAAGGATTACATACCTCCCGGTTTTGCCGGGAGTTACATGACCTGAAATTCTGCATTTCGTTGCTACATTCATTCAAACCACCTGTAACAAAAAGCTGCCTTTGACGAGCTATTGCTATAAATAAGTGATCTTTTTTCTTTAATTGTTTATTTATTTTAAAATGGTTAAGTTTTGCTAATCATGATGAGCTATTTTTGATAGTTCAT
>NZ_CAOLGM010000223.1:0-3246 GCF_948475835.1 uncultured Escherichia sp.
CCGTAGCGCCGATGGTAGTGTGGGGTCTCCCCATGCGAGAGTAGGGAACTGCCAGGCATCAAATTAAGCAGAAGGCCATCCGTCAGGATGGCCTTTTTGCATTGGCGCAGAAAAAAATGCCGGATGCGACGCTGGCGCGTCTTATCCAGCCTACTCTTGCTTATCCGTTCTGCTTTTGCATCCACTCCACCACAAAATCAGCCAGCCCCTCAACATCATTAATATCCAGTAATGCGACATCAAGATTAAGCGGCACATCACTGGCTACAGCAATAACATGCCTGTCTATCACTAATTCTTCAGGTCGATGTCCGGCTCCATCGCGAAACAGCACAATCTTTGCGATCTCTTCATGCTTAAACCCTTCGACCAGAATCAAATCCAGCTTTGAGGTATCCATTCGACTTGCGAGAAACTGTAGATCCAGCTCTTCTTCGTCTGGTGTTTCCGTCATCAAGGCCCATCGTTGCTGGCTGGCAACGATGGTTTGTGCCGCGCCAGCCTTGCGCAGCTCATAGCTATCTTTGCCTGGCTTATCAACATCCATATCATGGTGCGTATGCTTAATCAGCCCTGGACGGATCCCTCTGGCGCATAATGCCGGGATCAGTTGTTTCAAAAGCGTAGTTTTTCCGGTACCACTCCACGCGGCAAAGGCGAGTAACGGTATCATCGTTTTTCCTGCCATCGGGCAAGCTCCTCTGGCGTATTCACGTTAATAAATGCATCTTTATTATCGCTGAAATCAACCGCATGACCGCCAGCCAGACGCATAAATGCCATTACCCGGCGTTCTCCTGCTTGCAGATATTCCAGTAATAAAGGCTCAATTGCGCGGTTTACCAGAGCAATAGTCGGGTGATCGCGTTCACCGTCGTGGACCCACACGACAGGCGCATCTTTGCGCTGATGATTAAGCCGGGCTGCTAAATCCTCGGGAATATAAGGAGTATCGCACGGACAAAACAAAAACCACTCGCCTGCTTCCTGCTGCATTACTGAAAGCATTCCTGCCAGAGGGCCTGGGTAATCCGCCAGTGAATCTTCAATCACTTTCAGACCGCTTGCCTGATAGATTTCCTGATGGCGATTG
Organism: uncultured Escherichia sp.; assembly: GCF_948475835.1. NCBI lineage: Bacteria > Pseudomonadati > Pseudomonadota > Gammaproteobacteria > Enterobacterales > Enterobacteriaceae > Escherichia > uncultured Escherichia sp. Next base: position 1,094 of record NZ_CAOLGM010000223.1, read on the forward strand.
GCATTAACCACGACGTGAGAGAGCTGCGTCATAAGCGCGTCAGCGACATGTTGCCATAATGGTTTGCCGTTTAATTCAAGCAATCCTTTATCTACGCCGCCCATTCGTCTGGCTTTACCGCCTGCCAGCACAACGCCTGTTATCGTCGTCATCAGATTCACCGATATCGCCTCTTTTATTGTGGGATTGACCCTGCTAACGTGTCTGTCTCAAGAGTAAGGAGCATTACTATGAAATGTAAACGTCTGAATGAAGTTATTGAACTCCTCCAGCCAGCCTGGCAAAAAGAGCCAGACCTTAACCTGTTGCAATTTTTGCAGAAACTGGCGAAAGAGTCAGGTTTTGACGGCGAACTGGCGGATTTGACGGATGACATTCTGATCTATCACCTGAAAATGCGTGATTCCGCGAAAGATGCGGTGATCCCGGGTTTGCAGAAAGATTATGAAGAAGACTTCAAAACGGCGCTGTTACGCGCTCGTGGCGTAATTAAAGAGTAAAAGCTTGTAAGCGGTGCCACCAAAATCATCGTGAAATGATATCCTTCATCATTCGTAATGTTTTCCGGATGATGGGATGAACAACAGCGCTTTTACTTTCCAGACACTACACCCGGATACCATCATGGATGCTCTATTTGAGCAAGGGATCCGGGTGGATTCCGGTCTTACCCCGCTTAACAGCTATGAAAACCGTGTCTATCAATTTCAGGACGAAGATCGTCGACGTTTTGTCGTCAAATTTTATCGCCCTGAACGTTGGACAGCCGATCAAATCCTCGAAGAACATCAATTTGCGTTGCAGTTGGTAAATGATGAAGTTCCGGTCGCAGCACCTGTGGCCTTTAACGGTCAGACTTTATTGAATCATCAGGGATTTTATTTCGCTGTTTTTCCAAGCGTCGGTGGTCGCCAGTTCGAAGCTGATAATATCGATCAGATGGAAGCGGTTGGGCGTTATTTAGGGCGTATGCACCAGACGGGGCGCAAACAGCTTTTTATCCATCGCCCGACCATCGGTCTGAATGAATATCTCATTGAGCCACGCAAGCTGTTTGAGGACGCTACACTGATGCCTTCCGGGTTGAAAGCGGCATTCCTGAAAGCGACAGATGAGCTGATCGCCGCCGTTACAGCACACTGGCGGGAAGACTTCACCGTTCTGCGGCTACATGGAGACTGCCACGCCGGGAATATTCTCTGGCGCGATGGTCCAATGTTTGTTGATCTGGATGATGCACGTAATGGTCCAGCTATTCAGGATTTGTGGATGTTGCTCAATGGCGATAAAGCCGAGCAGCGGATGCAACTGGAAACTATTATTGAAGCTTATGAAGAATTTAGCGAGTTCGACACCGCTGAAATCGGACTGATTGAACCTTTACGCGCCATGCGTTTGGTTTATTATCTTGCCTGGCTAATGCGGCGTTGGGCTGATCCCGCGTTCCCGAAAAATTTCCCGTGGTTAACCGGGGAAGATTACTGGCTGCGACAAACGGCGACTTTTATAGAACAGGCAAAAGTTCTACAAGAACCCCCTTTACAATTAACACCTATGTATTAATCGGAGAGAGTAGATCATGAAAAAGATTTGGCTGGCGCTGGCTGGTTTAGTTTTAGCGTTTAGCGCATCGGCGGCGCAGTATGAAGATGGTAAACAGTACACTACCCTGGAAAAACCGGTAGCTGGCGCGCCGCAAGTGCTGGAGTTTTTCTCTTTCTTCTGTCCGCACTGCTATCAGTTTGAAGAAGTTCTGCATATTTCTGATAATGTGAAGAAAAAACTGCCGGAAGGCGTGAAGATGACTAAATACCACGTCAACTTCATGGGTGGTGACCTGGGCAAAGATCTGACTCAGGCATGGGCTGTGGCGATGGCGCTGGGCGTGGAAGACAAAGTCACTGTTCCGCTGTTTGAAGGCGTACAGAAAACCCAGACCATTCGTTCAGCATCTGATATCCGCGATGTATTTATCAACGCAGGTATTAAAGGTGAAGAGTACGACGCGGCGTGGAACAGCTTCGTGGTCAAATCTCTGGTCGCTCAGCAGGAAAAAGCTGCAGCTGACGTGCAATTGCGTGGCGTTCCGGCGATGTTTGTTAACGGTAAATATCAGCTGAATCCGCAGGGTATGGATACTAGCAATATGGATG
>NZ_CAOLGM010000224.1:0-3156 GCF_948475835.1 uncultured Escherichia sp.
GGGTACCATGGGAAAGATAAGAATAAAATCAAAGCAATAAGCAGTGTCGTGAAACCACCTTCGGGTGGTTTTTTTGTGCCTGCAACTTGTCGTTACACCCTCCTTAATTTTTAATCACCGGCAAAGCCACTCAAAAAGTATCTCTGATACGGACCGGCATGTAAGATAGGTGCTGGCGAGTTGAGATCCACAAGGAAAAGCGTATGAAAACGGGACCGTTAAACGAAAGTGAGTTGGAATGGCTGGACGATATTCTGACCAAATACAACACTGACCACGCCATCCTTGATGTGGCGGAGCTGGACGGTTTATTGACGGCGGTGTTGAGTTCTCCGCAAGAGATTGAACCGGAACAGTGGCTGGTTGCCGTGTGGGGTGGGGCTGACTATGTGCCGCGCTGGGCGTCAGAGAAAGAGATGACGCGCTTTATGAATCTGGCTTTTCAACATATGGCCGATACCGCAGAGCGTCTGAACGAATTCCCGGAGCAGTTTGAGCCGTTATTCGGCTTGCGAGAAGTTGATGGCAGCGAGCTGACGATTGTTGAGGAGTGGTGCTTTGGCTATATGCGGGGCGTGGCACTTTCTGACTGGTCAACGTTGCCCGATTCGTTAAAACCAGCGCTGGAGGCGATTGCGCTGCACGGTACTGAGGAAAACTTCGAGCGGGTAGAAAAGATGTCGCCAGAAGCGTTTGAAGAGAGCGTAGATGCCATTCGACTGGCGGCGCTTGATCTACATGCGTACTGGATGGCGCATCCGCAGGAAAAAGCTGTTCAGCAACCGATCAAAGCAGAAGAGAAACCGGGGCGTAACGATCCTTGCCCGTGCGGTAGTGGTAAGAAATTTAAGCAGTGCTGCCTGCATTAAGAGGCCAAATTGGGTGTCAGCGTTAATTCTGGCACCCAATAAGGAATTTGAGGCTATCTGATCACCCCACTTCTGGTAACAACCCTGCCGCAATCAAAAATTGCACGCCAATCACAGCAATACCACAGAGAAACACCACCACCAGCGCCGGACGACCACCTTTGACCCGGTAACCCGCCTGAGGATTGTGCTTTCTGCTTTGCCAGGTCAACAGCGAAGGGATAATCAATGCCAGTACCGCCAGCGCCACACCGGCGTAACCCAGCGCCATCACAAATCCTCGTGGATAAAACAGTGCAAACGCCAACGGCGGCAGAAACGTAATTGCACCAGTTTGCAACCGCCCACCAACGGTATTTGAACGCTGAAATAAATCAGCCAGATAATCAAATAAGCCTAACGCAACGCCGAGAAATGACGTGGCGAGGGCTAAATCAGCAAATAAATGCACTGCCAGCTCAACATGCGGAGAGGCCACCATTTCGCGTAACGCCTGTAACAGCCCGTTTAATCCAGCATGATTAGCCAGCAATCCCATAAAGGTTGTTGAATCAATGCTGCCAAGCGTCGCCACCTGCCAGAAAATATATGCCACCAGGGGGATCGCACTACCGATTATAAACACCCAGCGTAGCTTACGAATGTTGCCATCCATATAGCTGACAATACTCGGCACGCTACCGTGAAAACCAAACGACGTAAAAATCACCGGGATTGCAGACAGAGCCAGCCCCTGTTGCAACGGCAGGGTTAAAAGATTCACTTTGTGAATATGCGGCAGCAGTAGTACCAGCATTACCACCAGAAAAATAATCTTGGCGCTGAACAGAAAACGGTTAAATAAATCGACCAGTGAAGTTCCGACACAAACCACGCCACCGGCAACAAAAGTGAACAACAGCACGCCAGCGGTTGCCGACATAGAAATACCTGTCCAGTCGCTGATGCTGGAGGCCAACAATTCACCGGCACCGCTGATGTATGCCGCAGTCAGAGCATACATTAAGAACATCATACTGAAGCCCGTCAGCCATTGACCGTAGCGTCCCAGATAGCGTTTTGCCAGCGTGCCCAGACCGGTATCTGCCGGAACATGCTGGTACACCTCCAGCAGTAATAGCGCCGTGTAGCACATCAACGCCCAAAGCCCAATCAACAAGATTAACGTAACGCTAAAACCAACACCGGCCGCAGCCAGCGGCATTGCCAGCATGCCTGCGCCAATTGTGGTTCCCGCCACGATAAAAACACTTCCCAGGGTTCTGTTTTTCACGCTTTCTTCTGTCCTGACGATCTTTATGAGTGATATCTGCGGCGCAGGTTAAGGCATAACGGCTGCTTCGTCAAACCGACGTTACATATGGTGTAAATATAAATGTACAATAAAAAGCATTCAGTCCTGCGCTGGCGCAAAGTCTTCATAAGCGGCAATCGCTACGCTAGGCTTTTTTTGAGGAGGGACGATGGACTCTATTCACGGTCATGAAGTGTTAAATATGATGATTGAATCAGGCGAGCAATATACGCATGCCAGTCTGGAAGCTGCGATTAAAGCGCGTTTTGGTGAACAGGCACGTTTTCACACCTGCTCGGCAGAAGGGATGACAGCGGGAGAGCTGGTAGCGTTTCTGGCAGCAAAAGGCAAATTTATACCTTCGAAAGACGGTTTTTCGACCGATCAGAGTAAGATTTGCCGTCACTGATTTGAAACGGCGGCAGTAAACCTGCCGCCGGAGAGCATTAGTTTTGTGTGTCGAGGGTAGAGAGTTCTTTGTCGATAAAATACAGACCTTCGCCGCTTTTGCCTGCCAGGCTTAATTTATCAATAATCGATTTGAACAGTTTCTCTTCTTCATGCTGCTCAGAAACATACCATTGCAGGAAATTAAATGTTGGGTAGTCCTGATTGGTCATTGCAGCATGAGCCAGTTCGTTAATTTTCTGGGTGATTAATTGTTCGTGTTTATAGGTTTCCTGGAATAATTCATCAAGTGAGGAATATTCAGCAAACGGAGATTCAACGGTATTAATACGCGGTAAATTGCCGGTATCAGTCAGGTAATCAAACAGACGCTGCATATGCGTCATCTCTTCCTGGGCGTGACGGCGCAGGAACGCGGCAGCACCTTCGAAGGTATGATAGCTGCACCAGGCGCTCATTTGCTGATAAAGCAGTGAAGAGTACAGTTCCAGGTTCATCTGCTCATTAAGTTTTTCAATCATTTCTGGTTTCAGCATGATAGTGCTCCACAAAGGTTATATTTGTTGCTGTGGCGTCACTATAATT
>NZ_CAOLGM010000225.1:0-3136 GCF_948475835.1 uncultured Escherichia sp.
GGTAATAGTTTAATAATATTAGATTCTTACTCTTGCAGTAGTTTCATCGCAAATTCAAGAACTGCCTGTCCGTTCATGGTGCCGTAGTCTTTCATCTCGATAACGGCTACAGGCATTTTCCCCTGTGCAACGGCTTCAATCTCTGGTTTCTGAAAGCGAACTTGCGGGCCAAGTAAAACAACGTCAACTTCGTTATTTTTAATTTTCCCTTTAGCCTCTGCAATCGCCAATGCGGAAATATTAACTTCAAGTGAAATAGCGTTAGCATGATCAATCATACGTTTAACCAGCATACTGGTTGACATGCCCGCAGCGCAAACTAACAATATTTTTTTCATATTTTCCCTTACTGGTATATAACAGATTACATTGTTTAAATATCATATCCCGCAGTAGCTATACGTCCTGGTACATTGATCACAGTAATACAGTGATAAAGTTGTTCAACATCAGGGTGATTATTAAACGACTCGGCCATACGATAAAACAATCAGGACTCAACTCCTTGTTTTCAATGGCTCTTAAAAGGTGCAAAAGTGATTTTTCAAAAGATTGCCCGCTTACTTAAATCCGAAATCAATGGCAATTCATGGCATGTTGGTGATTTGTTGCCGTCAGAAGCGGAACTCGCTGTTCGTTATAATGTTTCGCGTAATACCCTGCGTAAGGCATTATCCTTGCTGGAAGGCGAAGGAATTATTCACAGAAAGCATGGTTCAGGAACATACATTCAAAAAAAGAATTTTGTTGCACACATTGATCACATGAACAGTTTCAGTGAAATTGCGCATAAAAGCGGCAAAGAGGCAGGGAGTCAGATTATGAAATTTGAAGTGCAGGATGCTTCACCCACTATTGCGACTGAGCTGAATTTAGTGACTGGTGAGCAGGTTTATTACATAAAGAGACTGCGATTCATTGAGGATAATGCAGCACAATTAGAAGAAACGTGGATGTCAGTAGCACGTTTTCCTGATTTAACCGTGTCACATATGCAAAAATCCAAATTTTCATATATTGAGAATGAATGCGGGATCAAAATCATTGGCACCTTTGAAACTTTCTCCCCTACTTTTCCTACCCCAGAAATCGCCAGTATTTTACGGATCAGCCCACGGGATCCCATACTTAAAATTCAGACCCAGGCTGTGGACAGTAACTCTATTCCGCTGGATTATTCGTTACTTTACAGCAATATTTTCGAGTTCCAGGTAAAGTACTTTTTCCCGCGATAAAAGCAGACGCACAGAGTGCTGACATCACATTCTGTGCGTATGGTTTAGCCTCTAACCTTTACCGCTTTACGCCACCGCAAGCCAAATACATTGATATACAGCCCGGTCATAATGAGCACCGCACCTAAAAATTGCAGACCCGTTAAGCGTTCATCCAACAATAGTGCCGCACTTGCCAGTCCGACTACGGGCACCAGTAACGATAACGGTGCAACCCGCCAGGTTTCATAGCGTCCCAGTAACGTCCCCCAGATCCCATAACCAACAATTGTCGCCACAAACGCCAGATACATCAGCGACAAGATGGTGGTCATATCAATAGTAACCAGACTGTGAATCATGGATGCGGAACCATCGAGAATCAGCGAGGCAACAAAGAAGGGAATGATTGGGATTAAAGCGCTCCAGATTACCAGCGACATCACCGCCGGACGCGTTGAGTGCGACATGATCTTTTTATTGAAGATGTTGCCACACGCCCAACTAAATGCTGCAGCCAGGGTCAACATAAAGCCGAGCATCGCCACATGCTGACCGTTCAGACTATCTTCGATTAACACCAGTACGCCAAAAATCGCTAAGGCGATCCCCGCCAATTGTTTGCCATGCAATCGCTCCCCGAAAGTAAACGCGCCAAGCACGATAGTAAAAAACGCCTGTGCCTGTAACACCAGCGAAGCCAGTCCAGCAGGCATACCGAAGTTAATGGCACAAAAAAGAAAAGCAAACTGCGCAAAACTGATGGTTAATCCATACCCCAGCAGCAAATTCAGTGGTACTTTCGGTCGTGCGACAAAAAAGATAGCCGGAAAAGCGACCAGCATAAAGCGCAAACCGGCCAGCATCAGCGGTGGCATGTTATGAAGCCCCACTTTGATGACCACAAAATTTAGCCCCCATACGACCACTACCAGTAGCGCCAACACCCCATCTTTTCGCGACATTCTACCGCCTCTGAATTTCATCTTTTGTAAGCAATCAACTTAGCTGAATTTACTTTTCTTTAACAGTTGATTCGTTAGTCGCCGGTTACGACGGCATTAATGCGCAAATAAGTCGCTATACTTCGGATTTTTGCCATGCTATTTCTTTACATCTCTAAAACAAAACATAACGAAACGCACTGCCGGACAGACAAATGAACTTATCCCTACGACGCTCTACCAGCGCCCTTCTTGCCTCGTCGTTGTTATTAACCATCGGACGCGGCGCTACGCTGCCATTTATGACCATTTACTTGAGTCGCCAGTACAGCCTGAGTGTCGATCTAATCGGTTATGCGATGACAATTGCGCTCACTATTGGCGTCGTTTTTAGCCTCGGTTTTGGTATCCTGGCGGATAAGTTCGACAAGAAACGCTATATGTTACTGGCAATTACCGCCTTCGCCAGCGGTTTTATTGCCATTCCTTTAGTGAATAACGTAACGCTGGTGGTGCTCTTTTTTGCCCTCATTAACTGCGCCTATTCTGTTTTTGCTACCGTGCTGAAAGCCTGGTTTGCCGACAATCTTTCGTCCACCAGCAAAACGAAAATCTTCTCAATCAACTACACCATGCTAAACATTGGCTGGACCATCGGTCCGCCGCTCGGCACGCTGTTGGTGATGCAGAGCATCAATCTGCCCTTCTGGCTGGCAGCTATCTGTTCCGCGTTTCCCATGCTTTTCATTCAAATTTGGGTAAAGCGCAGCGAGAAAATCATCGCCACGGAAACAGGCAGTGTCTGGTCGCCGAAAGTTTTATTACAAGATAAAGCACTGTTGTGGTTTACCTGCTCTGGTTTTCTGGCTTCTTTTGTAAGCGGCGCATTTGCTTCATGCATTTCACAATATGTGATGGTGATTGCTGATGGGGATTTTGCCGAAAAGGTGGTCGCGGTTGTTCTTCCGGTGAATGCTG
>NZ_CAOLGM010000226.1:0-3099 GCF_948475835.1 uncultured Escherichia sp.
CCCACAGAGCTACTGGTGAAATTAAATCGTGAAAATGCTGGCTGATTTCCGGCGACGCCATCATGAAAGTTAATTGCGTGTCCCGCACCTCCGCCTATATTCCCGGCAAACTGAGAAAAGTTTGTAGCTTCCTGCCAGCTTAATAATTCGCGACTACCATCTGCACCTCGCCCGTCATCCCAGATACGAATGAAATCACCGCGGGCTTCAGGTAATACCAGCGAAGGAAACACTTTTGCCAGCACAGGGTAATCAGAGGCAGAAAATTTCGCCCCGTTGAACTTCAAAAACACCATACTGGACCAGCTGTCGATTACAGTATTTGGCATTGCAGCGGACGGCCAGAAGAACGGAACGCCAATAGCTGGAGCACCTTCTCCCAAACCAAGGTTTTCGAGAGCCGTTTTCACCGTGCCATCCGATTTGATATCGCCAAACGGATTCTTGCGGCTCAGGTATTCAACAGCAAACCCCGATCCAAGCAATTCAACAAAACCGGGCAGATCACCATTATCAAGCACATCCCGTTGCGTTTTGTCACTTACAAACTGGGCCAGAGCTGCAGCAATAAAGCTGGCCTGTCGAATGGCTTTGTTCACCTGCGCACTGGATGCTTTCCCTGCTGTAAATCCGGATAAAAGCGCAGGCAACGCTTCCCATTCCTCCTGCGACATAACATTGGCATTTCGATCAGTTGCAAACGCTTTAAAGTCATTTTTCGCCATCAGAGTAATACTCCCCATGCTCCTACATCAAAACCACTGATGAATTCGTTATCCATATCAAAACCAAAAAATTTTGAGCCTTCCGATGTGGTTTCCACCGAAGGAGTTTCAATGCCCCCCGCCCATACCCCGGCGGCTTTTACTGTGAGATACCCCTGTTTAATTGCCGCAATTAACTCACGCGATACATCTGAAATATCAGTATCAGGAAAGACCCAGACCGATATCGTCATGTCCTGGTTATCGACTATCTGCATTCGCAGCCCGGATCCTGCTGTTGCCGCGTCAAGAATTGCCGGAAGCGAATCATTACGTCCGTCCCAGTTATTAATCGCAATCTTCGCTTTAAGGATGACACGATAAGTTTCATCGCTGAGGTACATGTATCCGGAATCAGGATCGTATGGCCCCTGCCATACACCCTGATCATATCCAAGCCCGTCGGTATCCCAGCTGAAATAGACACCTGAGATAGGCTGGCTGACAACACGGCTACGTCCGATCCACAATCCCAGAATGTCAAGTTGCACACCAACCGCGGAGTCAATATCAAATGCAGTAATCAGCCCTCTGGTGGCAGCCGCAACATCAATAAGCGGCCTGGTCATCAGATCAACATGTGAAAGAAATTTAGGTTTGGTGGCGTGGTAGTTTGTGATTAGTTCGGTGTATTTGCTCATGACTCCACCGTTATAACGATATTTTCCGGGGTACAGGACGCAGATTCGTTATATCTGATATCAATGTTTGATGACGACAAAGCCCCCGGGGATTTCCCAATCGTCAGTTCCTGAATATCGTAATAGCGTGCATTCCCGCCACTCACCACGCCAAGATTCGCCGGTGAGTAAATGCGACTTAAAAGGACCGAATCACCAATCATCAGACTATTGATATAGTCGGAAATAGCCTGCTGGATCTGCTGCCCTATCTGTGAGGTATAACCCGTAAAAACTTTTAATTTAATCCGGGCATAAACAGGCACATCACTGGAACGCGAGAATTTGATTACATGGGGATTGCCGTATTGATCCGGAACCGTAACGGATGTTGTACCGTGAGTGGCTGTCCCCTGGCCTTTATTCCCTCTGATAGCCTGAGCAATATCCGTTACATCACCGCCATCCACAATTACAGCAACAGAGTGTGGCGGTAACCCGTTACCGTCCTCCGAACCAGTATCGTTTTCATAGAGTTTGTGGCGGGTTACACCGGTAACATTAGAAACAGCACCATCCAGTGCTTCAAATGGGGTTATTGATGGCAACGCAACACTTTGCGACTGGCGGATACGTAACTCAGCGTCAGTTTCTGCCGGAGTGCCCACAGTGGCTGCAGCAGGATTGGTTACCGAAACCCAGCCACGGGTTGGCGTATTAATTTCAGTGATAGTTCCAGCCAGCGCCGCCACTGCACCACTGACGGAACATGTTGCGGTCACCATCACTGTACCATCCACGCCTACCACCACTGAAGCAGGCAAACGCCATATCACATTATTACTGTCTTTCACGCTGCCATTAATGATGGTTGTTCCGGCAGTTCCTGTAAGAAGCAAATCAACCATAGAATTCGTCGCGCCTTTACGTGAAATACCATTTATTTTCACGTTACTGGTCAGTGCAGCCCCATAGCCGGTTGCCGGTGAAAAACAGTTGTAGACAGTTATCGCCATATTATTGGCATCATGAATCGCCAGCGCCATCAGAGCCACCATCTGGCCGTCTTTGCTGTCCGGTTCGAGGTAGGCATCACTGCCATAAATCTGCTGAAAATAGCTAATCAGGGTGCTGAGTATCGTCTGATAATCAGGCGCACTGATCCCCTCCGCGGTTACCTTTGCAGATAAACCGAGAGAATCAAGGTTCAGAGCCATTACGCCTCCGATGTAACAGTCGTTATTCCATAGAGAGTGTCGATTTCAGCGGAAAACATGACACGTCGGGTCGTGGTATCCACCGTCGTATTGAAAGAGAGGATTGATTTAACGCCCCGCGTTTCGAGGATGCGCTTACGGATCGCCAGGTTGTAGGTTTCCGGCCTCTGCTTACCGAGTACGGACTGGATCCACGGAGTCCCCTCGGTGGTGTCGAGAAACCATTGCCCATACCACAATTCGAATCGCGTTTTTACCGCCTGCGCCACGGCCTCCGGTGAGTTAATCAGCCAGGTGTCATCACCGCTGCCAAAGGTGTAATCGCCATCGGCGTCTTCACGTCTGTATCGCATCAGTTTACCCCGTCGGTACTGCTTCCACCGCGCTGAACACCGCCATGAGAGTGCGTATCATCGATTGGCTTGCCGTTAGCCTTCACGCTCCCCAAGAACTCAACAGCACCAGTGATTTTTGATGCCACACCAGAAACCACAGACC
>NZ_CAOLGM010000227.1:0-3081 GCF_948475835.1 uncultured Escherichia sp.
GTCTTCTTCCCATTCCGGACTTCTCGTCCAGGTATAGGCCACGCTGTAATTCACCCGACCAATGTGACCGTGATAACCGGCGCTTAAGGAGTTTTCCTTACCGTCAACGTTCCAGTAATCCTGCTGCGTCATATTGAAATAAACCGAGCCGTAGTCTCCCAGTTGCTGGGTAATATTGCCCTGTATCTGGCTGCGCTTGTGATAACGGCGGTAATCACTGTCGGCGTCACTGCGAACATCAGTTGCTTCCTGGAAGGTGTAGTAGCCGCTGGTTGAGTATTTGTAGCCCAACAGACGCAGGTCAGTGCCACCCTCAAAACTTTTCGAATAGAGGAAGCGATAAGACTGGCCTTCCTCTTTTTCATTGTTGCGTAACTGACTTTTCGCCTGAGTGACATCCACCGATACTGCGCCAATGGTACCGAAGTTTTTCCCCAGGCCCAGAGCTAAAGCGTTGTAATCTGCCGACAACAATGCACCACCGTAGGCGGTCATACCCCACGGCAAGCCGTACATGGCGGTAAACTGCCCGAAATGTGGTTTATCGCTGTCGTAATTACCAGCACGATATTCACCGGCAGCCAGACTGTATTTCAGATACCCTTCACGCTGGAAAATCGCCACCGCCGAAAACGGCTGGATAAAACGTTGTTCACTTCCGTCGGCTTCTTTAATGATCACCGTCAGGTCGCCGCTGCCGGAGGTTGCGTAGAGATCGTTAATCTCAAATGCACCCGGCTGAACAAAAGTGCGATAAATGACATAGCCGTTCTGTTCGATACTCACTTCAGCGTTGCTTTTGGCGATGCCGCGCACTACCGGAGCAAAGCCACGCTGGCTGTCCGGCAACATTTCATCGTCGGATGCCAGTAACGCCCCACGCATTTGTACGCTATCAAAAATCTCGCCAGGCGTGGCGGTATCACCCAGAGTTATCTGTGATTTAAGTGGAATAATTGCCCGGTTTAACGATGTACCAACGTTATCCCATTGGTTTTTGCCATCGGTACGGTTCCAGATACTGTTATTACGTAAACGCCACGGACCAACGTTCAAACCGCTGCGCAGGTTCAGGTAATAACTGTCACTGGTCGAATCTGAAGATGAACCTGTACCTTCATTGCGTCCATTGCTGCCACTAAAGCTGTAATCCAGCAACAGCGCAGGTATTCCTTCGTCCCAGCGAGAAGGATCAACCGTGCCGCGAGCGGTCATCATCATTGCCGCCTGTGGAAAGGAAAGATGCAGCGTCTGAGTATTAAAATCAAAGCGGCTGGTGGCCTGGGGAATGATTTCATCAAACGCTACGCAGGCTTCTGGTGGTGACATCTTCAGCGCCGGAAAGCTGTCAACGCGCACGCCCATTTCTTCCAGTTGCACCCGGCTAAGGCAAGGCATAAGCGACTCACCGCTGGCTTTGCGTTTCGCTTCGCTGGCGGTACTAAAATCCAGCGTCCGGGAAGCCATTTTTTCTTCGTTTACAAACACCGAAACCCGGTATTTACCGGGGATTTGCTGGCCGACAGGTGAGTCGTATACCGACAAGTCGATGTGTTGATCGATACCCTGAACGTTTTCGAGAAATTTAGGGTTAAATTTTCCGCCATACGCAGGTAACGAGCTGGCAATCGTTAATGCCAGCAGAGAGAAGGAAAAATGCGCTCTGTAGTGATAGAGAGGTAAATGCATCCAATGCATAGTAAAAGCGCCTTGTAAAAGGATCAGTTAATCGGCTTCGTCAGCATTTCGCCAGCAACACCGAAATCATTAATAATGCTGTATTTCACTTCGTGCGCGTTGCCTGTACCGGCTGGAAGGTTAATGTTTAACTTTCCTTTCGCGAGAACCATTCCCGCCCGTTCAATCTTTTGTCCATTAATGGAAAACTGATTAAAGGTCAGGTTATAAGCGGAGTCGTTATTAACCACAATTTGGTTATTTTGACACTGGAAACGTAACTGTTTCATGGCCTCGAGGTTGCTTCCCGGCAAACCTTTTGGACGATAGAACAACTTCAAACGGGTGCGAACGGCTATCTGTAAGACGTTTTTATTTTCATTTTCAGCACTTTTCGCAGGAATGGCCTTTACATTAATCCAGTAAACGGATTCACGATCTTTAGGTAAGGTATCTTCAATATTGACGATACGTAAGACGTTATTTTTATCAGGATCAAGTTTGAATAATGGCGGTGTAATAATAAACGGTGTTTTTTTATTGCCATTCACATCATCAATCCATGACTGGATCAAAAACTCTTCATTTTTATTATGGTTTTCAACGGTCAGCGACGCTTCTTTCTTGCCGCCATCATAAATAACACGCGTCGTGCTTAAGGCTACGCCACCAGCAAAACACTGTTGTGCGGTCATTAAAAGTGCCAGCACAGCAAAGCTAATACGTTTCATGATTCGGTCCCTGAGTCATTGGTGTGAATAATGGCAACACAGTCTCTGTTGCCATTGAGAGATGATCGTTCCGTCAGGATCGATTAGTTGTAAGTCAGGTTGAAGTCGACTTCAGCGTTACCGTAACCCGTGGTTACTGCATCTTTGGTAGAGACATAGTTAGCGGTGAAATACAGAACGGTCTGACCTTCTTTCAGGACAGTAGCAGATTTACCAGTATTCAGGTCAACCAGGGTATTGGTGTTATCATAAATACCGATACCTACGCCAGTTGCGGCACCTGGTTCAGTGCTTACAGAAACCAGTTTGCTGTTGTCTGCATCGCCAACGCCGTTAAAGCTGATTTCCACATTTTTGAAAGTGGAGATATCGCAGTTTTCCAGTTTGATTTTGAACGGCGTTGCTGTGGATTTATCACCCATAGCAGTAAATACAGACTTGTTCACCTGACCCAGAACAACTTCTTGTTTTTGAGTGTCTGGAGACACAACACAAGCGGCGTCAACAATCTCACCGGTGAATTTAACAGTACCGTCGCCCGCATCAGCTGCGAATACGGAAGTAGAGGTCAGCGCAAGCGCAGATAAGGCAAACAGAACCTTTTTCATTTATAACTCCATTTATATAGATAAATATGCTTGATGTTGTTCATACAACGGGGCGCAGATTATAC
>NZ_CAOLGM010000228.1:0-3039 GCF_948475835.1 uncultured Escherichia sp.
CAGTCAGGCCGCCCGTTGAAGCAGGAACCCACCGAAATGATTCAGGCGACAGCCTGAACGTAGCAGGGATCCTCGTCCTTCAGGGCGTGGAGGATGTCAACAAACAGGTTGAATTAACTCCGCGCCCTGGTTTTTGACATTACCTACCGCGCGCGATACCGGGTGCCAGGTGAACTGGTTTGCTGGCACACAGCCGTTGGTAGCAATTTCTGATGCTTCTTTACCGCCAATCTCTTGCCGCATCCATTCCTGTGCAGCTTCTGGCGACAGAACCAGCGGGCGGCGGTCATGAATATCTACCAGACCCTGGTCTGCTGCTGCAGTGACAATTAAAAATCCTTCGGCTTCGTCACCGCGCTCAAACGGTGTGCTACCTATCGCGGCCATAAAAACAGGTTGTCCATCAGCGCGATAGATAAAATAAGGCTGTTTTTTGTCGCCTTCTTTTTTCCACTCAAACCAGCCATCGGCAAAACAGATTGCCCGACCATGTTGCCAGAGCGGTTTAAACATACGACTGGTGGCCGCAGTTTCTACGCGGACGTTAATCAGCGGCGGTTTATCCCACCATCCGGGAGCATATCCCCAGAAAACCGGATCCAGATGAAGGTGTTCATCACGTTCACTGAGCAGAAGAACTTTGGTTCCCGGCGCGACGTTGTATCTGCCAATGGGTTCGGGATCGTAGGGAATATCGCGTTCAATATCTTCCGCGAGAAGCGCAAGGTAATCTTCACGCGTTTGGGATTGGGCAAAGCGTCCACACATAGAAACCTCCTGAGATCATACTGAAAAGAATAGGAGAGGGGGCGGGTAAAATCTATGTGTCAGAGGCAACGATGTTCCCGCTGTGGGCCACAGCGGGAATGAGGGATTACTTCTGAATTAAATAACGAATGGTCGGCCCGTCTTGCTGAATATCCAGCACCGTATAGCCGTGATTACGCGCATCCAGTGGAATATTATTGATCGACTGTGGACAGTCGCTCACCACTTCCAGGATTTCCCCTTTTTTTAACTGCGGCATCGCCTCAAGAGTTGCGACTGCCGGATAAGGGCAGGGTTCACCCACCATATCAAGGCGGTAATCAGGAACGATATTTTTCATGCGATCTCCTTAGCAGTCTGCGGTGCCGCACGGCGGAAGAAGCGTTTTTCCCAGCCGATAATCAACATCAGCGCAGTAAACAACAGCAAATATGTCACCAGCAGGCCACCCATCGGGCCAAAGGTTTTCAGCAGGTTGATTTTGTCCCAGTCGGTGGCCAGCGCCGGAGCGAAATCATCCCAGTAATACGCCAGAATCGTTGAGCCGATCACGTTGCCCAGACCGACCCACCAGTAGTGCACCTGGCCTTCTACCGCGCGGTACATCCAGCCGGTTTCGCAGCCGCCTGCCAGCACGATGCCAAAACCAAACAGTAAACCACCAATTACCGCGTTTGGTCCCGCCCACATGATTTTGGGTTCAACGCCTAACTGTACGTAACTGAAGATCCCGATGGCACTCACCGCCATACCAATAATGATTGCTTTCGCCATATGGGTACGTCCGGTGATCCACATATCGCGGAACGCTGAAGTAAAGCAGATTTGCGCACGTTCAATCAGTAAACCAAAGCCGACGCCAAACAGCATTGCCAGCCCCAGTTTGGGTTGGTTCATCGCCGTGAGCAGCGCCCAGCCCAGCATGCCGAAAAAGACCAGCATCCCGAGACGAAAACGACGCCGCGCCTGATCCGGTTTTTGCGTCAGCGGTGAGGCGGCAGAAACTTTCTGCATTTTCACGGGAATACGGAAGATCGGCAGCAGGGTAAAGCGTGCGCCAAACCATGAACCAATGGCAGTGGCGATGGCAAAGAACCAGGCATGCAGCGAGAACTGAGGAATACCGGTAAAGAACGCCGCCAGGTTACAGCCCATTGCCAGACGCGCGCCAAAACCAGCGATAATACCGCCAATAATGGCCTGCATAATGCGGATACGGCTGCGTGGCATGCGCAGTTTGACATTGTTGGCCCACAGCGCTGCGGCAAAGCAGCCGCCAAACATGCCGAGGATCATCATCCCGTCGCTGCGGGTTAATGGCGATCCTTCCAGATGGATAATTTTAAAATAACCCCACTCTTCAGCATGGACGCCAAACAGCTGCAGGAGCTGACCGCCCCAACGGGTAAATTCACCCGTGACAGCCCAAAAGGTGCCAGTAATGCCAAAATAGTAAGTGGAGAGAATACCCGCCGCGATGACCGCAGGGATGGGTGCCCAGAATTTAATCAACCAAGCGTGTTTGAATTGCTGCCATGACATGAATGTAGCCTCTGAACTCAGAAGGTTTGAAACAAGAATCGCGAATCATACATCATGCAAATTTATTTTCGGGGTAATAATTCACAAAAATAATAGTTAGATCAAATTTCTCTCTGAACCTGGAAAGGCTGGCGACATCAGGGCTTTAATGCCACAATCCTCTTTTCTTCTCATGCAGGACGAATGATGAAAAAACTCGCAATTGCAGGCGCGCTCATGTTGCTGGCGGGCTGTGCCGAAGTCGAAAACTATAACAATGTCGTGAAAACCCCCGCGCCGGACTGGCTGGCGGGCTACTGGCAGACCAAAGGGCCGCAACGTGCGCTGGTCAGTCCGGAAGCGATAGGCAGCCTGATTGTCACTAAAGAGGGCGATACCCTGGATTGCCGTCAGTGGCAGCGGGTGATTGCCGTGCCGGGCAAGTTGACATTGATGTCTGATGATCTCACTAACGTTACCGTAAAACGTGAGCTGTACGAGGTTGAGCGTGACGGTAACACCATTGAGTACGATGGTATGACGATGGAGCGTGTGGATCGCCCGACGGCAGAGTGTGCCGCCGCGCTGGATAAAGCGCCGTTACCGACGCCACTGCCGTAATGAAATCTCCCCGGCTTGCCGCCGGGGATGAATTTAAATCACATCTTCGATAACCCACACGCTGACGCTGCCGCCGTTGCAAAAGAAGGTCGCTTCACCGTTTTCGTCGGTTACTACGCTCTCTTGCCG
>NZ_CAOLGM010000229.1:0-3030 GCF_948475835.1 uncultured Escherichia sp.
TGAAGTGGCGCGGGTATTTGGCAAAACCGGGAAAGCGGAAACCGCCACCGATTCTGCTCCGCTGGAGATGGTAGAAACGACCATCCAGCTTAAGCCGCAGGAGCAGTGGCGGCCAGGCATGACGATGGACAAAATCATTGAGGAACTGGATAACACCGTGCGGCTGCCGGGGCTGGCGAATCTGTGGGTGCCGCCAATTCGTAAGCGTATCGATATGCTCTCAACCGGCATTAAAAGCCCCATCGGCATTAAAGTTTCCGGCATTGTGCTGGCGGATATCGACGCGATGGCTGAGCAAATTGAAGAAGTAGCGCGAACGGTGCCAGGCGTAGCTTCTGCGCTTGCCGAGCGGCTGGAAGGTGGGCGCTATATCAACGTTGAGATTAACCGTGAAAAAGCCGCACGTTACGGTATGACGGTGGCGGATGTGCAGTTGTTTGTGACTTCTGCGGTGGGCGGGGCGATGGTTGGCGAAACGGTGGAAGGGATTGCCCGTTATCCAATTAATCTGCGTTATCCGCAAAGCTGGCGCGATAGTCCGCAGGCACTGCGCCAGCTGCCGATCCTGACGCCGATGAAGCAGCAAATCACCCTGGCAGACGTGGCCGACATTAAAGTCTCTACCGGACCGTCGATGCTGAAAACCGAGAATGCGCGCCCGACGAGCTGGATTTATATCGATGCGCGCGATCGTGACATGGTGTCGGTGGTTCACGATTTGCAAAAAGCGATAGCTGAAAAAGTGCAGTTAAAACCGGGCACCAGCGTGGCATTCTCCGGGCAGTTCGAGCTACTGGAGCGCGCCAACCATAAGCTTAAACTCATGGTGCCGATGACGTTGATGATTATCTTCGTGCTGTTGTATCTGGCGTTCCGTCGGGTGGGCGAAGCGTTGCTGATTATCAGCAGCGTACCGTTTGCGCTGGTGGGCGGCATCTGGTTGCTGTGGTGGATGGGCTTTCATCTTTCCGTGGCGACGGGCACTGGCTTTATCGCCCTCGCCGGGGTCGCCGCCGAATTTGGCGTGGTGATGCTGATGTATTTACGTCACGCCATAGAGGCCGTGCCGTCGTTGAATAATCCACAAACATTCAGCGAGCAGAAGCTGGATGAGGCGTTATATCACGGCGCGGTCCTGCGCGTGCGCCCGAAAGCGATGACGGTGGCGGTGATTATCGCCGGTCTGCTGCCGATTCTGTGGGGAACGGGGGCTGGTTCAGAGGTGATGAGCCGGATTGCCGCACCGATGATTGGCGGCATGATCACCGCACCTTTGCTGTCGCTGTTTATTATCCCGGCGGCGTATAAGCTGATGTGGCTGCACCGACATCGGGTACGGAAATAAAAGCAGGATACCCCGTTTAACCGTGTGGATTGTGTCTTGCGACGATGGGCACTAAATGTTAAAAGGTGCCCCTCAACAAAAAAGACACACAGGGGAAAGGCGTGAAAAACGCGTCAACCGTATCGGAAGATACTGCGTCGAATCAAGAGCCGACGCTTCATCGCGGATTACATAACCGTCATATTCAACTGATTGCGCTGGGTGGCGCAATTGGTACTGGTCTGTTTCTTGGCATTGGCCCGGCGATTCAGATGGCGGGTCCGGCTGTATTGCTGGGCTACGGCGTCGCCGGGATCATCGCTTTCCTGATTATGCGCCAGCTTGGCGAGATGGTGGTCGAAGAGCCGGTATCCGGTTCATTTGCCCACTTTGCCTATAAATACTGGGGACCGTTTGCGGGCTTCCTCTCTGGCTGGAACTACTGGGTAATGTTCGTGCTGGTGGGAATGGCAGAGCTGACCGCTGCGGGCATCTATATGCAGTACTGGTTCCCGGATGTTCCAACGTGGATTTGGGCTGCCGCCTTCTTTATTATCATCAACGCCGTTAACCTGGTGAACGTGCGCTTATATGGTGAAACCGAGTTCTGGTTTGCGCTGATTAAAGTGCTGGCGATCATCGGTATGATCGGCTTTGGCCTGTGGCTGCTGTTTTCTGGTCACGGCGGCGAGAAAGCCAGTATCGACAACCTCTGGCGCTACGGTGGTTTCTTTGCCACCGGCTGGAATGGGCTGATTTTGTCGCTGGCGGTAATTATGTTCTCCTTCGGCGGTCTGGAGCTGATTGGGATTACTGCCGCTGAAGCGCGCGATCCGGAAAAAAGCATTCCAAAAGCGGTAAATCAGGTGGTGTATCGCATCCTGCTGTTTTACATCGGTTCACTGGTGGTTTTACTGGCGCTCTATCCGTGGGTGGAAGTGAAATCCAACAGTAGCCCGTTTGTGATGATTTTCCATAATCTCGACAGCAACGTGGTAGCTTCTGCGCTGAACTTCGTCATTCTGGTAGCATCGCTGTCAGTGTATAACAGCGGGGTTTACTCTAACAGCCGCATGCTGTTTGGCCTTTCTGTGCAGGGTAATGCGCCGAAGTTTTTGACTCGCGTCAGCCGTCGCGGTGTGCCGATTAACTCGCTGATGCTTTCCGGAGCGATCACTTCGCTGGTGGTATTAATCAACTATCTGCTGCCGCAAAAAGCGTTTGGTCTGCTGATGGCGCTGGTGGTAGCAACGCTGCTGTTGAACTGGATTATGATCTGTCTGGCGCATCTGCGTTTTCGTGCAGCGATGCGACGTCAGGGGCGTGAAACACAGTTTAAGGCGCTGCTCTATCCGTTCGGCAACTATCTTTGCATTGCCTTCCTCGGCATGATTTTGCTGCTGATGTGCACGATGGATGATATGCGCTTGTCAGCGATCCTGCTGCCGGTGTGGATTGTATTCCTGTTTGTGGCATTTAAAACGCTGCGTCGGAAATAAGGCATTCACGCTACATCCGACAAAACGATGTCCGCTCTCATCCATTCGATGAGAGCGGTTTTTTTAATTACTGCTTAAATGCACCCGCCAGAGAGCGAATATCATTGCCGGTTGGCGACTGATGAAGTCGCAGACCAAACTCTTCGACAATCGCAAATATGTGATCGAATATATCAGCCTGAATGCTTTCATATTCCAGCCACACCA
>NZ_CAOLGM010000230.1:0-3016 GCF_948475835.1 uncultured Escherichia sp.
TCTGTCGTTACACCTTTGACGGGCGAAGAAAACAGATGACGGGTGTCAACATTATACGTTAACTGACCACAATGCTGTTGTGGTTGACTATTAACCATAGCCATACTGCATGTTGGGGGACTGATCCTGCCATTAATCGTTAATGTGGCAGTCTCTGAAGAGAATGCGGGAGAAGCCAATCCATAGGCAAGAAAAATAATTCCTGACAGCCAATACTTATTCATTGAACGTTATCCCTGTAGTAAAGGTTATGCCTGGATAGAATGAGTGCATAACAAACTATAGCTGTACATCCACTACACAGCCACGAAGGATGATAATGAAGCATTGCCTGTATGATCAATCGACTTTGTAGAGTTTCGGACGAAGGTCCGCAGAATATTCGCAGTATTAAATAAGTGTTCATTAATGCGGCAAAAACTAATACACCGCATCAATGTAACATCTCTGCGGTGTATGAAGAATAACCAGAATGGTTAATAGGCGTTAGACCGCGCGGAAGGAAATCTCGCCTGGAATGACTTCACCCTGCCAGTAGAGCTGAGCTGCAACGCGGTCAGCCAGCTGGCGGTAGATAGCGGTAAATTCGCTCTCCGGACGGCTGATAACCGTTGGCGTGCCTTTATCGAGATCCTCACGTAAGGAGATGTGTAACGGCATCTGCCCCAGCAGCTGTGTGTGGTATTTTTCAGCCAGTTTCTCAGCACCACCGGTACCGAAAATCGGTTCATGGTGACCACAGTTACTGCAAATATGCACACTCATGTTCTCGACAATACCAAGCACCGGAACCTCGACTTTCTCGAACATCACAATGCCTTTTTTCGCATCGATCAACGCGATGTCCTGCGGGGTGGTGACCACGACTGCACCAGTTACTGGAATGTTTTGCGCCAGCGTCAATTGAATGTCACCGGTGCCTGGCGGCATATCAAGCACCAGATAGTCGAGATCCGGCCACAAGGTTTCCTGCAACATCTGCATTAACGCCTTGCTCGCCATCGGTCCACGCCACACCATCGCATTGTCGTCAGTGACCAGATAACCAATTGAATTGGTTGCCAGGCCATGAGACATAATCGGTGCCATGTGGGTACCGTCCGGCGACGTTGGACGCTGATTTTCTGCGCCCAGCATGGTGGGAATTGATGGGCCGTAGATATCGGCGTCCAGAATGCCGACTTTCGCCCCTTCCGCCGCCAGTGCCAGCGCCAGGTTTACCGCCGTGGAGGATTTACCCACGCCGCCTTTACCGGAGCTGACCGCAATGATGTTCTTCACACCATTAATACCCGGCTGATTCTTCACGCGTTTTAAGGTGGCGATATTGTGCGACAGTTTCCAGTCGATAGCTTTCGCCCCGGTGATACGCAGCAGTTCGGCGCTACATTGCTCTTTTAACTCTTCAAACGCGCTATGCCAGACGAATGGCATAACCAGTTCCACATGCAACGTGTCGTCCATCCAGGCGACATGGTGCAACGCTTTCAGCGTGGTGAGGTTATGCTTCAGGGTTGGGTGCTGAAAATTGGCCAGTGTCCCGGCGACCATTGCGCGCAAGGCTTCTGGTGATTTGGCCTGGGATTGTTCGTTCATCCCGACTCCTTTTTTGTATAGATAAACCATCAGCTGATAGTTTACCTGAAGAATATAGAGAAGTACTTACTTAACATTTTCCCATTTGGTACTATCTAACCCCTTTTCACTATTAAGAAGTAATGCCTACTATGACTCAAGTCGCGAAGAAAATTCTGGTGACGTGCGCACTGCCGTACGCTAACGGCTCAATCCACCTCGGCCATATGCTGGAGCACATCCAGGCTGATGTCTGGGTCCGTTACCAGCGAATGCGCGGCCACGAGGTCAACTTCATCTGCGCCGACGATGCCCACGGTACACCGATCATGCTGAAAGCTCAGCAGCTTGGTATCACCCCGGAGCAGATGATTGGCGAAATGAGTCAGGAGCATCAGACTGATTTCGCAGGCTTTAACATCAGCTATGACAACTATCACTCGACGCACAGCGAAGAGAACCGCCAGTTGTCAGAACTTATCTACTCTCGCCTGAAAGAGAACGGTTTTATTAAAAACCGCACCATCTCTCAGCTGTACGATCCGGAAAAAGGCATGTTCCTGCCGGACCGTTTTGTGAAAGGCACCTGCCCGAAATGTAAATCCCCGGATCAATACGGCGATAACTGCGAAGTCTGCGGCGCGACCTACAGCCCGACTGAATTGATCGAGCCGAAATCGGTGGTTTCTGGCGCTACGCCGGTAATGCGTGATTCTGAACACTTCTTCTTTGATCTGCCCTCTTTCAGCGAAATGTTGCAGGCATGGACCCGCAGCGGTGCGTTGCAGGAGCAGGTGGCAAATAAAATGCAGGAGTGGTTTGAATCCGGCCTGCAACAGTGGGATATCTCCCGCGACGCGCCATACTTTGGTTTTGAAATTCCGAACGCGCCGGGCAAATATTTCTACGTCTGGCTGGACGCACCGATTGGCTACATGGGTTCTTTCAAGAATCTGTGCGACAAGCGCGGCGACAGCGTAAGCTTCGATGAATACTGGAAGAAAGACTCCACCGCCGAGCTGTACCACTTCATCGGTAAAGATATTGTTTACTTCCACAGCCTGTTCTGGCCTGCCATGCTGGAAGGCAGCAACTTCCGCAAGCCGACCAACCTGTTTGTTCATGGCTATGTGACGGTGAACGGCGCAAAGATGTCCAAGTCTCGCGGCACCTTTATTAAAGCCAGCACCTGGCTGAATCATTTTGACGCTGACAGCCTGCGTTACTACTACACTGCGAAACTCTCTTCGCGCATTGATGATATCGATCTCAACCTGGAGGATTTCGTTCAGCGTGTGAATGCCGATATCGTGAACAAAGTGGTTAACCTGGCCTCTCGTAATGCGGGCTTTATCAACAAGCGTTTTGACGGCGTGCTGGCAAGCGAACTGGCTGACCTGCAGTTGTACAAAACCTTCACTGATGCCGCTGAAGTGATTGG
>NZ_CAOLGM010000231.1:0-3008 GCF_948475835.1 uncultured Escherichia sp.
CTTGATAATAAATGACATACTAAATATGCAGCAGGGTTAATTTTTATTAATAGATAAACGTCCATGCCTCAATCTGACCTGATTGTTGATTGGCATATTCACTAGTACAATTTAAAATCACGATAGCAGCACATTAAGGGAGGTCGCTATGTTTCGTTGTCCGCTTTGTGGCGCATCTGCCCGTATCCGCACCAGTCGTCCGGAAAATGATTCAAACACCGTGCGGCAAAAGTATTACCAGTGTAACAACCTGGAATGCGGCGTATGCTTCTCAACACTGGAAGCTTTCCATAAATTCACATCAAAACACGCCTCCGGCGTTCACTCTTCAGAAGGTATCCCGTGGCATGAGCTGCCAGCTTCACACAGGGGAAACAATCAGATGAGTTTGCCTTTACCTCAGAATTAACAGGCAGAATTGCCGGAGTAACAAAAAAGCGATAGATTACGTGCGGGTGCCTTTCGGCTGATGGTCGGAGGGAATACCCGAAGGCCGGATGTGGAAAGGCCCCGGAAAACATTTCTGTTTAACCGAGGCCCTAACCCGTCAACCTAGCAAGTGATAGGTTAGCGCCTCTCCAACAAAGGAGCAAGCGCTATGTCGCAAAAATCGCTTACGGCCATCACGTTCTGCGTGACGGTAATCCTCATCATCTGGATGCTGCACGGTTCGCTGTGTGAAATACGGATGAGCTTCTGGGGAGCGGAGTTTGCGGCGTTCTTACAGTGTAAGCAGTAAGGAAACCGCGACGGGGAGGCAACTCCCCGTCAATCGGTTGCCAGGGTAAGGCCGATAAGGCACCCTATCTCATAGGCATGAATAACAACCCCACAGCGTAAAAACTGCGGGATTTCTTTTTGGGACTCTCACTAGCTAGTGAGCTGTTAACTGCACATAATGCTCGCACAACAAATCATTTAAAAGAGATTACTCAGCATTCTCCTGCTTCCATTGCCGGATCATTTCATCGGTAACATCACTTTCATAACATACCACGTCATACCCTCCAGTACGGCTATATGCACTGCGTCCACCACATCTACTACCATTCCTTGCATGATTATACGGACACGCACAATTGCCTGGATAAGATTCAATGGATTCTTTAATTATTTCTTTCTTGATCTGAGCGTCTGACTTTCCTGTTGCTGCATACCCACTAAAAGATACCAAACACAGGCAGATTGCCATTAATAAACCACATCGCATACCGATACACTCTATTACTAACCAATCATAGCCCACATCATAAAATCGAGATGAGGAGTACAGCACCTTTAACAAGAAGGTGCCATCACGATAATATGCCGTGCAATTCATCAAAAAAAAGATCTATATCAAAGAGATAGAGTTATTATCAGTGCTGCAGACATCAGCATTCGAGGCAGCAGAAAGACAGTAAATCTAACGAATTTGTCTTTTTCTCAGGATGTTCTCAGATTAAAAAAGATAGAGTAGCGTAGACACCTTTTGGTGGATGGTAGGAGGAAAAATGAAGTTGAGTGGGAAGATCCCAGAAAAAACTTTGGTTTAACCAAGGCCCTAGTTCAATATGCGAAATGCAGATGAGTTGCAGGAGAGTTTTGCTTCACCCTTAGAGTTTAAACAGACGTGTACTATCATTATTTCTGCATATCGCCACACCATCGCCACTTTACCGCCATTTAACAAAATACAAATACAAAAAAACCACCCGAAGGTGGTTTCACGACACTGCTTATTGCTTTGATTTTATTCTTATCTTTCCCATGGTACCCGGAGCGGGACTTGAACCCGCACAGCGCGAACGCCGAGGGATTTTAAATCCCTTGTGTCTACCGATTCCACCATCCGGGCTCGGGAAGAAAGTGGAGGCGCGTTCCGGAGTCGAACCGGACTAGACGGATTTGCAATCCGCTACATAACCGCTTTGTTAACGCGCCAAATTCTTCAGGCCTTTCAGCCAGACATCCGCTTGACGCCGATGTCTTTTAAACTGGAGCGGGAAACGAGACTCGAACTCGCGACCCCGACCTTGGCAAGGTCGTGCTCTACCAACTGAGCTATTCCCGCATTCATCAAGCAATCAGTTAATCACTTGATTTTATTATCGTCTGGCAATCAGTGCCGCCGTTCGATGCGTTGCATTCTACTTACCTGGCGCGATGAGTCAACGATATTTTTCACCACTTTTGATCGTTTGCTGAAAATTACGCCGAAACGATCACTGATCAAGCAAATCTGCACGCGCAGCGCTCAAATATTGCAACATTGACCACAGAGTCAGTACCGCAGGCACAACGAAAAGTGCAATACCGGCGTACTCAACCCAAATGTTCGGACGCCACAGCAGCCATGCCAACGCCACCATCTGGGCAGTGGTTTTCACTTTCCCAATCCAGGAGACGGCCACGCTACTGCGTTTACCCAACTCCGCCATCCATTCGCGTAGCGCAGAAATAATAATTTCACGGGCGATCATCGTTGCCGCCGGTAATGTCACCCACCAGCTGTGATAATGCTCGGTTACCAGCACCATGGCGATAGCCACGAGAACTTTATCTGCCACAGGGTCAAGGAAAGCACCAAACCGGGTACTCTGGTTCCAGCGGCGTGCCAGAAAACCATCGAACCAGTCAGTCACCGCCGCGACGCAGAAAATGAGCGCGGCGGCAAACGGCGACCAGGTGACAGGCAGATAAAAGACCAATACAAAGAATGGGATAAGGATGACACGGAACAGTGTAAGCAACGTAGGGATATTAAATTGCATAATGACGGGTAACTATCTGTTGTCAGTAAGATTACCCCTATGTTGCTACAGAGACATCAATGTTTCAACGACCAGAAGATCTTTTCTGCCAGACCTTGCGAAATACCCGGCACTTTTGCAATTTCCTCGACGCTGGCGTTACGTAAACCTTGCAAACCGCCCATATATTTCAACAACATTTGCCGACGTTTTGGCCCGACGCCTTCAATGGTTTCCAGGGAACTGGTATTTTTGACCTTCGCCCGTTTTTTACGG
>NZ_CAOLGM010000232.1:0-2971 GCF_948475835.1 uncultured Escherichia sp.
GCAATGAGCTATTTTTGATAGTAAAAATAAAACAAGTTGATTTGATATATTAAATGAACAAATTAATCTTGATGGCAGTCTGATTATTGGTGAAGTTTATAGTCAGTTTTTTTCGCCAGCGGTTAAAGAAATAGAATAGTCGTATAAAAAAGGGTGTTCTGGGGCGAGTAAAACAACATCTTCACCTTAATGGCGATACAGTTGGCTGAGAGTCAGCAGGGGGGCAAATCACCTGCAAATAAACACGGCGCATACTGGCGTGAATATCGCGGATGCGTTCGAGGACAGAAGAACCGACAGGCGGATTCTTCAGCCGCTCATCGTCCATCACAAAACCTTAGACCAGGTATTCCTGAAGCCGATTGAATATTGAGCAGTAGAAAATATCTGGATTGACAGTATTACAAGGGGTTGGAGAACGTCAGGAGAGGCATTTTGGCGGAAGATCACAGGAGTCGAATATGAGTATTAATATATTAATTTTAAATGATTAATTTGTGTTGGATAAATGAGTAACCCCCATAAGAACCCCCAAATAATTTTGCGTGAGGGAATGAAGCTAAAATGCATAATTGAATTCATTCTTAGAACTTTATAATGAAGGTAACATTCCCGGATAGTGTCTTGCAATAATGTCATTCAGCCTGTCAACCAGTTCCGGTTTTCTGAACGTGATGTGCGCGGAGCCCTTCTTAAAGTATCTGATGCTGAACATCTCATCTTCATAGCACTCTTTACCCTGAACGGACTGGATGTGATCATCCAGATGAATGGTTATGTTTTCCCGGTTGTCGGGGATCGGTTTACCGCTGAACAGGTGCAACATTCTTTCCAGATCGGCGAGTCGGTCAGCCTGTTGCCCGGTGATAAGATGAAATCCCCACCGGTCCCACCTTACCAGGTTGTTAATGATAATTTTACTGCCAAATTTACAGGGGCAATTAGTTTTGTAATTCCAGCTCAGTCCCCTGAAGACGTTGATCACCCCTCGCTCAAACACTTCATCTTTGTTCTGGTGCAGTTGTTTAAATGTGCTCAGAATGTTCGCTTCGCTGATTTCCGGAAAATTATCGTATTCCAGTGACCGGTACCATGTCTCACGGGCCTGCGCATCCATTAATGACAGCATCCCGGAACGTTGCATCAGGTCACGCCAGATTTCGCGATCGAGATTGCGGGTGATGGCTTTCATTGCCGTTTCAGGTTTTTCCATCAGCCAGCAACCGCAGCGAAAATCCTGTTTCATCGCCCAGTCCAGTGCGGTTTTACCGCCAATACTTTCTGTCATTGCTGAGATTTCTGCCAGTTGCCGGGTAAGTGTGTCGATTTGCAGCAGCGTACTCTTTCGTACAGCCAGAATGTGGCGGATACTGGTTGAGCAGATAACGTCCGTATGCCCGTTGACCACTTCCGGACGGGGGGCTGTGATTTCAGACATAATCGATATTCCTTTTTGCAGATAAATGAAAACGCCAGCCCTGTTCAGGCTGGCGTCAGTGGAATGAAGTCTGGTGAGTAAGACTCACCGGTTCTGTTGCAGAAGCTGCAGTTGGCGCAGGGTACGGATATCCTCCCTGGCCTGTTCAATACAGGGCAACAGTGCTGCCGAATCCGTTTTATCCTCATCGTTGTCAAAGATAATTTCCGATTCGCAGTCAATATTGTCCTGCAGCCACGCAATGAGGATATCCAGCGCTGTTTCAGTGGTTAATGGCATCACGCTCTGTATCACTGTATTGTCTTCCGGCAACTGATGAGGGCTGGCAGAAGTTGCCGGTGTTTCTGTAGCGTCACGTTCATCCACCACGCGGAGTGAATAACCGTTTTCAGCGACTTTGTTAATCAGTTCAGCGAGCTTAATACCATCGACGTCAACGACAATGCGCCCCATGTTCAGCGCCTGCACGTTAACGCTGTCTGCCTCCAGCGTCAGGGCCAGTTTCATTGTTTCGCCTCCGGATGCTTCCCCTGGGTAATGTCATTTACCGTTCTGTAATTGTCGCGGGTCATCAGGCCGGTCGCCCGGCGGGCCCGGAGGATATCGATGCTGTTTATTAACTGAGAGTGGGTACAGCTGCTGAATCCCGGCTGGTCGGTACGTACCAGCGCGTATTTTTCAACGAGAAAGTTCACCGCATCACACAGTGAAATGCCAGCTTCAATATGCTGCTCAATCACACGTTCATCGGCGAACGGTGTGTCATTTAGCGTGAGGCCGTAATGCTGGTCCAGCAGTCGGGTGAGCAGTGTCTGCCAGATGGTGACGGGAGACGGGCAGCGCGATGCCTCCCGTACGTGTGTGTCGGGTAATGTGTTCATACTGAAGATTTTCCTGATATGCAGAGATGAAAAATGGGAAAGTGGCGTGGTGAAAACACCAGGCCGTAGCAGAAGGCTATTCTGGAGAGTTAATTTTTCATTTCGGGCGTCGGATAAACAGCCAGATAAACGTAACCACAGGAGCCGAGGGTGTCGGCTTCACAGATCAGCCCCTTCGCATACAGTGTCACGGTATGCTGATGGCGGGGATTCAGTTCACCGCTGGTGAGCATGAGCTCCAGTTGTTTCATCAGCAGCGGAAAGGCCTGGTCCAGGTGGTACGCATCTGCATCGCTGAACAGGCCTCTGATACCGGCGCGGTCGGCAAGGTAATGCAACCGGTTACCCTCCTGCACCAGACGTGCCCCGAAACAGGGCGTCACGGTGCAGGGCAGTCCCCACCAGAGGCGGTCGTTATGGTCGTCGGGATAATTTGTCTCATGGAGTTTGTCTGACACGATAAAGTCCTCACAGAAAATCGGTTAAGAATGGTCCGGTGGTGGCGATAATTCGGCTCATCAGAATGTCCGTCCTGATTCAGTTCAGGGTGACGCTCATCAGCCGGACATACGGGCCAAAACTGTCCTTACGGCGTTCAGCAAAAACGGCCAGCACACCGGGAATATCCTGCACTTCACGACCGGTATACGCC
>NZ_CAOLGM010000233.1:0-2878 GCF_948475835.1 uncultured Escherichia sp.
GCTATGTACTGAATCAGTGGGATGCCCTCTGTTATTACAGTAATGACGGTCTGGCGGAGGCGGATAATAATGCTGCGGAAAGAGCGCTTCGTGCAGTCTGTCTCGGAAAGAAAAACTTTATGTTCTTTGGCAGCGATCACGGCGGCGAGCGTGGAGCACTGTTGTACGGGCTGATCGGCACTTGCCGTCTGAACGGTATCGATCCGGAAGCGTATCTGCGCCATATCCTGAGCGTACTGCCGGAATGGCCTTCCAACCGAGTTGATGAACTCCTGCCATGGAACGTAGTACTCACCAATAAATAAGCGTCAATACGGTGCTCCGTTGACGCTTACCAGAGACCGGTAAAATTCGTTACTACAACTGCTCCTGAATATCTGACGAAGAAACAATGATCTCCGGGGACTTCAGCCATAACATCCTGCCGTGTGAGTTTCTTCCGCAGTGCAAGGAGCGCTGTCGCCATGTACTTATTGTCACCAGGATGAGGCATGTACCGCAGCATGCCATTTCTGGTAAATAACCTCTGCCTGCATATTCAGTCCGTAGAGAACGTGGCGTGTATCTGGCTGTAAAGAACATCCCTGTCCGTGGCTTTCATTCACTGGTGGTGTTCATGCCAGTTCAGCAATGACAGGATGCCCTTAAGCCATCCGTCATGGCTCAGTATGATGACGACGAACACGCTCTGCAGGTGAGCATGTGGGGCCGGAAGCATCATTCCCGTATTTTGCCGCACCTTCCGGAAGCAACCGGCATCAGTTACGGTTATCGTCAACCGTTGTGCGGTATGCCAGGAGCACGTACTGATCCATCAGATCCGTCAGTGCTGCGCTCTGCTTCTGACGGTCGATGATCCATTCCTCCAGCTCTTTTTCTGATTTCCGTTTCAGGTTCTCTGTCCAGTCTTCAAGGCTGTTTCCGGTCATTAAATCAAGCCAGCAAAGCCAGACCAGTTTAAGGCGCAACTCCGTGCCACCAAACTGACGGAAGAGACTGATCAGTTTATTTGCCAGAGAATGGTGTTTCAGACGTTCACATTCAGACAGCAGAATGCCTTCCAGCATCGGATGATGAACCAGCAGATGTTCACTGGTGCATAAATTCACTATCAGATCATCATCCAGGGGCGGCGTGGCCCGTTTGTCAGGGCCATAAATCAGCCGGTGCAGGCTCTGGGGGACGATGGCAATCTCCGGTTTTTCACCATTGAATGACACCCAACCGGGCGTCAGATTATGGAAGTAGTAGATATTCGGATGACACACGCCCCAGGATACGGCGTGCCGGGTGAAGCCGGTCAGCCATTTCTGGTAGCTTTCGTGGAGCCATTCGTAGCGGGTCTGATACTGTTGTTTCATTTTCATATTCCTCACGGGGATATAACAGGCAGCAGAATGCCGTCGGCAGGCCGGGGATTACGTCTGCTGCGGGTGAACGGATAAGGGGCAGAAATTACGGACGGGACTGTGCAATACGCGCCTGCAGCCAGGCTTCCACTTCACTTTTCAGCCAGCGGGAGCTGCGGCCGAGTTTGATGGGAGCCGGAAAGGCCCCATCCTTGATGAGCTTGTAAAACCACTTATCGGTCAGGCCGGTCAGCTGAGTGATAAACGCCATATCGACCATCTGGTCATCCATCAGCGAAACTGGGGTGGTCATGAGAATGTTCCTCCGGATGTTGTTAAACCAGCCGGTGTGGTCATGAAAACAACGCACCACCTTCACCGGCATAACAACCGGGGAGAAACGTAAAAAATAATCGGGAATGTGACCGCCAGGAGATAAACGGGGAGGTTGCGGTGGCTGAGCCGTACCGGTATGCCGGGTGGTTGTTACGAAACGATGCTTCCGCACGCGCGCGCGATAAAGAAGGGATGATTTTCGTGAGGAAGAGGGGAAAACTGGCGTTCTGATAATTGCAGAGTTATTTACGGGGCGGTTACGGTGGGGCAGCCCGTGCCTTGTGGGCAGGGACAGGTATCACTGTTGGGATAAGACTGTCTGATTGGTATTATAAATATATAAGAGAGATCAAACACATGAGTTCATATCTGTGAAATAAACACTGTGAGTGTGATCAGTGGGTATGAGAACGCAGTAGCAACAGATTACGTTGTACTCACAGGGCTATCCCTGATAGCTGGCGTATAACCTGCGTATATAAAACGTACCTGCAACACATGTGAACAGAGTGTATTAAGCATCCCTCTGAGCGGTAAACGTATCCGACCTGGTGAGTGACAGTCTGAGAGAGCGGTTAAGTGGTGGCACGGGAGTAATGAGTCTGGGGAGGGTACCAGAATGCCGGTCTGGTGCGGTATGCTGACAGTATCACGTTAATTGCAGCATAAAGTGACGAGAGGCTAATTGTAGTGGTCAAGTAATATTGGCCACGGTTTTACAGTAAAAATGGTATCTGTTCTCTGACTCTTCCGGCGTCAGCCCACCGTTATAATGGTGAGGTCTGACGCTGTTGTAGTAGTTCAATATGTAATCATTAATTTGCTGCCGGGCCTCGTCCTTGCCTGCGTAACCATTCGTTGGCACCCATTCTGTTTTCAGACTGCGGAAGAAGCGTTCCATGGGGCTGTTATCCCAGCAGTTTCCCCGCCGACTGACGCTTTGATTTATTCTGCAACGCCAGAGAAGTTGTTGATATTTAAGGCCTGTATACTGGCTTCCCTGGTCGCTATGGAACACGACATCCCGGGGTTGGCCACGCGTCTCATAGGCCATCCGCAGGGCACTGCTTATCAGTGCGGTATCGGCATGCGCTGACAGACTCCAGCCGATAACCCTGCGGGCAAAAAGATCCATAACAACCGCCAGATAGCACCAGCGATTTCCTGCCCAGAGATACGTAATATCTCCACAC
>NZ_CAOLGM010000234.1:0-2809 GCF_948475835.1 uncultured Escherichia sp.
TTTTTATTTTTCGCATAAACTTATTAACAACTTTTTATTATCAATTGAAAATTAATGTAAAATAAAATGTTAGCGAAGCGATAATCTTGTGCTAAAAAATATTTAAGCATGATGATTAATTAAAGAAGAGTAAAAATAAATCACTGCCAATAAATTATACGAATCGTGTTTAAAGCTCCACGTTGTTTTGGTCTGACTTATTTTTGTCCTCGTTTCAAGAACCCTTTTCGTATATGCTAACCGTGAGCGGGAGTGAACAAGTCACCATAGCCAGGAACACTAGCGGCGTAATTCTTAAGCTGAGTGGCATTTCACCTGCGGTTTATCAGTGCATTCATAGCACCTTCATCAGCCAGATTGAACGAGTCCGCTTAGAATTTGCTGGCGAGGTTGTCACTATGAAGCATGAGAGTTACCCCTATGTTTTATATAACGATTCTGTCCCCATACCTGGAACGGTAACTCTCAATCAGATCGGTTCTTGAGTCAGTTCAAATCACGACTCATTTTTTCGCTCTCACCGGCATCCCATTTGCCACAAAATATCCCGCCGTGCTCCTCGGCAGCGCTTCCTGTCCACGAATCATATCCGCTATTTTCTCGCCAATCATAATTGTCGTGGCGTTCAAATTCCCGGTGATAATCTGCGGCATAATCGACGCATCCACCACACGCAGGCCTTCTAACCCGTGTACGCGGCCTTCGCCGTCAACCACGGACATCTCGTCGTAACCCATTTTGCAGGTACCGCACGGATGGAAGGCGGTTTCGGCGTGGTTACGCACGAACTCATCGAGCTGTTCATCCGTCTGACA
Organism: uncultured Escherichia sp.; assembly: GCF_948475835.1. Taxonomy (NCBI): domain Bacteria; kingdom Pseudomonadati; phylum Pseudomonadota; class Gammaproteobacteria; order Enterobacterales; family Enterobacteriaceae; genus Escherichia; species uncultured Escherichia sp. The sequence continues at coordinate 816 of NZ_CAOLGM010000234.1, forward strand.
TTCCGTGCCGGGGCTGATTTCGCGGCCACGATACTGATCCAGCGCGGGTTGATGCATGATCTTGCGGGTGATGCGAATTGCGTCGCGGAACTCCTGCCAGTCCTGCTCGTGCGACATGTAGTTAAACAGAATCGCCGGATGCTGGTGCGGGTCGCGGGATTTAATCCGCACATGCCCACGGCTTGGCGAGCGCATTGAGCCGACGTGGCACTGGAAACCGTGCTCTTTCACTGCATTCGAGCCGTTATAGTTAATCGCTACTGGCAGGAAATGGTACTGAATATTCGGCCACGCAAATTCCTCACGGCTGCGAATAAATCCACCTGCTTCAAAGTGGTTGCTGGCACCAACGCCAGTGCCGCCAAACAGCCACTCCGCACCGATTTTCGGTTGGTTCCACCACTGCAGGGCAGGGTAGAGGGAAACCGGTTCTTTGCACTCATATTGCAGATACATCTCCAGATGATCCTGAAGATTTTCGCCGACGCCGGGTAATTCATGCACCAGCGGAATATCAAACTCCGCCAGCAGTTCAGCGTTGCCGACGCCGGAGCGTTGCAGGATCTGCGGTGAGGCAATCGCGCCTGCACATAACAGCACTTCTTTGTTGGCCGTTGCGCGGGTTGGGATGGTGCTGTCGCCTTCCAGCCATTCGACGCCCACCGCGCGTTTGCCGTCAAAAATGATGTGATCGGTCATAGCGTGAGTACGAATGGTCAGGTTAGGGCGCGATTTGGCCTGATCGAGATAACCGCGCGCGGTACTGGCGCGACGGCCCTGCGGCGTGACGGTGCGATCCATCGGGCCAAAACCTTCCTGCTGATAGCCGTTGAGATCGTCCGTGCGCGGGTAGCCTGCCTGCACGCCCGCTTCAATCATCGCTTCAAACAGCGGATTGACGCCGGGTTTGGAGGTGGTGACGCTCACCGGGCCATCGCCACCGTGGTAGTCGTTCTCGCCCACATCGCGAGTCTCGGCCTTGCGGTAGTAGGGCAGGCAGTCGAGATAACTCCAGTTCTCCAGACCGGGTTCTTGCGCCCAGTTATCGAGATCCAGCGCATTGCCACGGATGTAGCACATGCCGTTGATCAGCGACGATCCACCCAGGCCTTTACCGCGTCCGCACTCCATGCGGCGGTTATTCATAAACGGTTCAGGCTCTGTTTCATAGGCCCAGTTGTAGCGTTTGCCCTGTAGTGGGAACGCCAGCGCTGCGGGCATCTGGGTGCGGAAGTCAAAGCGATAGTCCGGGCCGCCCGCTTCAAGCAGCAGCACGGAGGTATTCGGATCTTCAGTCAGACGGGTAGCGAGAACGTTGCCGGCTGAGCCGGCACCAATAATGATGTAGTCAAATTGCAAATAAACCTCCTGGTTAGAATATGGACTGGAATTTAGCCATCTCAACCTGGATGGACTTCACCTGGGTGTAACTCTGGAGCGTCATCACGCCGTTCTCGCGACCAATGCCGGAGTGTTTGTAGCCGCCAACGGGCATCTCTGCCGGGGATTCGCCCCAGGTGTTGATCCAGCAAATACCCGCTTCCAGCTGATGAATGACGCGATGCGCGCGGTTCAGGTCCGCCGTCACGATGCCCGCCGCCAGGCCGTAGTCGGTATCATTGGCGCGGCGAATCACTTCGTCCTCAGATTCATAAGTGAGAAGCGACATCACTGGCCCGAAGATCTCTTCACGCACGATGGTCATATCGTCGCTGCAATCGGTGAACACTGTCGGTGCAACCCATGCGCCGTTATCGAAGCCATCGCCTTTCAGTACATCGCCGCCGCACAGTACGCGCGCGCCTTCCTCTTTGCCTTTGGCGATATAGCGCAGCACGTTATCGCGATGCGGGAAGCTGACCAGCGGGCCGAAGTTAGTTTGCGGATCGAAAACGTCGCCCGCGCGAATGCGCTCAACGCGCGCCAGAATTTTCTGCTCAAATGCGGCTTTGCATTTCGCCGGAACGAAGACGCGGGTGCCATTGGTACACACC
>NZ_CAOLGM010000235.1:0-2784 GCF_948475835.1 uncultured Escherichia sp.
TTTGAAAGTGTCGCGCTTGCTGGAGAAAGGGCATCAGTCCGGCATTATTCGCGTACAGATTAATTCTCGCTTTGAAGGCTGTCTGGAATATGAAACTCAATTACGTCGTCAGTTTTCGCTGCAACATGTCCGGGTCATCCCTGGGCTTGCGGATGCTGATGTCGGCGGGCGACTGGGGATAGGCGCGGCGCATATGTTGATGAGTTTACTTCAACCACAACAGATGCTGGCGATTGGTTTTGGCGAGGCAACCATGAATACGCTGCAACGCTTAAGTGGTTTTATTTCGTCACAGCAAATTCGCCTGGTCACGCTCTCCGGTGGCGTCGGTTCTTATATGACGGGTATCGGGCAGCTTAACGCGGCGTGCAGTGTGAATATTATTCCGGCTCCGTTGCGGGCATCCTCCGCTGACATTGCCCGTACGCTAAAAAATGAAAATTGCGTCAAAGATGTTCTGTTAGCCGCGCAAGCAGCCGATGTGGCGATTGTCGGCATTGGGGCCGTCAGTCAACAGGACGACGCGACGATCATTCGCTCCGGTTATATCAGCCAGGGCGAACAGTTAATGATTGGTCGAAAAGGGGCGGTTGGCGACATTTTAGGCTACTTTTTTGATGCAAAAGGTGACGTTGTCACGGATATTAAAATACATAACGAACTGATTGGCTTACCTTTAAGCTCGCTGAAGACCATACCCGTCCGGGTTGGCGTGGCAGGGGGAGAAAATAAAGCCGAAGCAATTGCCGCTGCAATGAAAGGCGGTTATATCAACGCACTGGTTACCGATCAGGACACAGCAGCGGCGATTTTACGTAGTTAAATTTGCATGACCTTATTACCGGGAATGATGGAGAACGTATAGAGGAACAGACAGAACGCATAAGCCGAGGATAATCTAATGGCTCGACTCTTTACCCCTTCAGAATCAAAGTATTACCTGATGGCGCTGGATGCAGGTACCGGAAGTATTCGGGCTGTGATATTCGACCTGGAAGGCAATCAAATAGCAGTGGGACAGGCGGAGTGGCGGCACCTGGCAGTACCGGACGTTCCTGGTTCTATGGAATTTGATCTCAACAAAAACTGGCAACTGGCGTGTGAGTGTATGCGCCAGGCGCTGCACAACGCCGGCATAGCCCCGGAGTATATCGCTGCCGTTTCGGCATGTTCGATGCGTGAAGGCATTGTTTTATATAATAATGAAGGAGCCCCGATCTGGGCCTGCGCCAATGTGGATGCCAGAGCGGCACGCGAAGTTAGCGAACTTAAAGAACTGCACAACAATACCTTTGAAAACGAAGTTTATCGCGCGACCGGACAAACACTGGCTTTAAGTGCCATCCCCAGATTACTTTGGCTGGCGCACCATCGTTCCGATATTTACCGTCAGGCATCAACCATCACCATGATCAGCGACTGGCTGGCCTATATGCTCAGCGGCGAACTGGCGGTGGATCCCTCTAACGCTGGCACCACGGGACTTCTTGATCTAACCACCCGTGACTGGAAACCTGCATTGCTGGATATGGCTGGCCTGCGTGCCGATATTCTTTCTCCTGTCAAAGAAACCGGCACATTGCTGGGCGTGGTAAGTTCACAAGCGGCGGAACTCTGCGGTCTGAAGGCGGGCACTCCGGTGGTCGTTGGAGGAGGCGACGTGCAGCTTGGTTGCCTTGGGTTAGGCGTTGTGCGTCCGGCACAAACCGCGGTTCTTGGCGGCACATTCTGGCAGCAAGTTGTAAATTTAGCCGCGCCGGTGACAGACCCAGAAATGAACGTGCGCGTTAATCCTCATGTTATTCCTGGCATGGTACAAGCTGAATCTATAAGCTTTTTTACCGGACTCACCATGCGCTGGTTCCGCGATGCTTTCTGTGCCGAAGAAAAACTGATTGCCGAACGTTTAGGCATCGACACCTATACGCTGCTGGAAGAGATGGCCAGTCGGGTGCCGCCTGGGTCGTGGGGCGTAATGCCGATCTTCTCCGACAGAATGCGCTTTAAAACCTGGTATCACGCTGCGCCTTCCTTTATTAACTTGTCCATTGACCCGGATAAATGTAACAAAGCGACATTGTTCCGTGCGCTGGAAGAAAATGCGGCGATTGTATCAGCGTGTAACTTGCAGCAAATTGCTGATTTCTCGAATATTCATCCTTCATCGTTAGTCTTTGCAGGCGGAGGTTCAAAAGGGAAATTATGGAGTCAAATTCTCGCTGATGTCTCGGGATTACCCGTCAATATTCCGGTGGTCAAAGAAGCCACTGCATTAGGATGTGCCATTGCAGCTGGCGTCGGTGCCGGAATTTTTTCATCAATGGCAGAAACCGGAGAACGCCTGGTTCGCTGGGAACGGACGCACACACCAGACCCGGAAAAGCATGAACTTTATCAGGATTCACGCGATAAGTGGCAGGCAGTTTATCAGGATCAGCTGGGGCTGGTTGATCATGGACTGACGACGTCGTTATGGAAAGCGCCTGGGTTATAGTTTCATTGACAGCCACATCATGATGACCGTGGCTGTTAGTTTTTGAGTATAGTTATTCTTATTTCCCTTCTTTTAGAGCTGGCTTGTTAAAAGCCAGCTTGCAGATTCATCGTTCCATCACCAGTACTATATTCAAGGGAAAATTGCTATTTTTCTTAAAGCATTAAGCACAACCCTTATTTTATAGCGAATATTCCTAAAGACACTAATGGATGCAAAAGGGGTTTAATAAACTTCGATTTTTAGCAATTAGTGCTATTCTTTGTTAAATATGATGATGATAATTTTCC
>NZ_CAOLGM010000236.1:0-2706 GCF_948475835.1 uncultured Escherichia sp.
GTCATTATTAATTCCGATTGAGTTTATTATTAATTAGGTCACTGGCTTACTGCATGGTTGCCTTAATACGCGGAGTTAATGCACCGTAATCATTGATCGTCTGAAAACTGATATCCCCGGTTGCAGCATGCGTGATATCCACCGATACTTCACCTTTTGGCGGCACCATGGTGTTTGGGAGATTGCTATTTCCTGCTTTCATATTTGTTACGGTAATGAAATAGGGCGTTGGATTAATAAGCGTGAGTTTGCTACCGCTGCGACGAAACCGAAGCATTGCAGGCGCTTCTTCAGGTGCCATTGCCAGGTTCGTGGGGCGATAAAACATTTTTATGCGGCTAATAATTGCCAGCTGTAATGTATTCTCATTCTTCTGGTCTTTTTCCATAGCAGGAATAGCTTTAACATTCACCCAGAACAGGCTTTCACGGTCGCCTGGTAACTGATGATTAGTAGCGTTGATTATCCGCAGCGTATTCTCTTTTTTACCTTGCATGGAAAAAAGCGGTGGGGTAATGACAAACTGGGTGTCTTTTTGGTCACCTGCATTTTCTATCCATGACTGAATGAGATAGACACTGGCAGGATCATTATTCGTGACAGGCAATAAAACCTGTTTCTGGTTTGCCGGATAAATTACCCGCGTCGCACCCAGTGCGACAGCTGCGTTGGCAACGGTGCTATGGCAAGCAAAGAGCAATAAAAGTAACACTGTCGCCATAAAGGAAATAGAGTAGGGGGTACGCGTAGTTTGCATCTGATGCATTCTCCATGTGTTAAGAGGATAAGCGGGAAAACCGTTACATCAGACAATCGATTAATGTTGCTAATACATTGGCGAGTCGCCGGGTTTCCAGACTTAATGCGTTTGTAATAAATGTTGGTTCTCTTTTAATAGGAAAACCTTGCTACAAAGTAAATATTTTAAATAACAGTAAGTTTAACTACTGTTGTTTATTGATAGTTTAGATATTATGTGATTTTTCATAGCGCTCCAAATACAAACCATTTCTCATTAAAAATGAGATGAATATTGGTAAATTGCTCGGGTGTGCGTAGCCATGCCACACACACCCTGTTTCAATTTCAGATGACGTATAGCCCCTTAAGATTGAATTATAGATATTGAACTTTGAAGGTCGCATCAGCGTTTGCAGTACCAGCTACGGACTGCCCGAGAGCAATATAACGAGCCTGGAATGGCAGTATATTCGTGCCATCAATCAAGTCGGTTTTAGCACTAAAAGTGGCCCCATCAAGTATTAATACCTCACCCGTACGGTCCAAAATTTGAATACCGACATTTTGGGCAGAGCCTGCCGCTGAACTCTGCAGCGCTAACGTATCGTCATTACTGGTGACAGTAGTACCCAGGAATGCAACAGCTGCATTACTGGAAACATTGGTATCACAATCATTCAGCTTGATATTGAAGCCAACGGCGGAGCTGAGGTCACCCGCTTTAGCCAGGCGAGAAGAACGAACCTGACCCAGCTCAACCGTTTGGTTCATTGATTCTGAATCAATTGCACAAGCGGCATTTACCACTTCACCTTTAAAATGAATAACACCGCCATTAACAGTGGTCGTTACTGATTCATCACCCTCGGCTGCGCTTACCGCAGCAGACGACATCGCCAACACAGAAACGACAATCATACCAACATGTTTGAGTTTCATAATTCTCCAAAATTTATATTTAAGTAGCTGAATAAAGAGAGTTAACAATTAAGTCATTCTGTTATTGCTTAAAAACAAGAATCATTCTTGATTGGTTGTTGCCCTGAGAATATAGTTTCCAGGGTTATTACATTTCACGAAGAACGATAATATCTTTAAATCACAAGGACACCTAATCACAACAAGTTTATTGTGCACTTGTTGAAGAGAGTATTTGCAAAAACATTTTATGTCGCTAAATAACATGACGATTTCATTATGCATGTTATTTATAAACCGTGACTAAACAGAATATTATTGCGAACAAGGGAAGTGTCAGGAAAGGTCAAGGGCTACCAATGGTTAATATGGCTATAAATCATTAGCTATGGTTAATGTTTGCTTGCTGAAACTAACACCGAATTGCTCTAAACAGATAAGTGCAGGGTTTATTAAAGCTGACCGACAGACTTTCTTAACCTGGTAATATCTCTCTTGGGTGACTCTCCAAACATCCGCGAATATTCCCGACTGAAATGGGATAGCTTTCGTAACCGACAGCATAGGCTGCTGTGGTGACATCGTAATGTTCATTCAGCATCGGTCGCCTGACTTCATTGAGACGTAGCCATTTCTGATACCGGAGTGGACTCATTCCCGCTTGATCCGTCCTTAAATAAGTAACAGCACCCTCTGGTGTTTTCGTATGCAGTGTCTATGCGACAGACACTGCGATCTTAGCATGGGGCAGGGAATAACCAGGCTATTTCTCCATGCACAGGCCAATTATGAAAGAGGAGAGGCTTAAGTTCTTGAACCCTGAACGAATAACGACTACCAGAAAAGCACTTCGCATCACTCAGACATGATTTAACATAATATACATTATGCGCACCAGTATAAACCAAGGAAGAATCCAGTCGTTGGCGGTCATGATTGTCGTGCTCATTAACAACGACCAAACCCCATATCTCACTTACTACCGTATTCTCGGCTTAACCGTCCATGCAACCTCAACACATTGGTTTCAACTGCCGTCACCACGTT
>NZ_CAOLGM010000237.1:0-2703 GCF_948475835.1 uncultured Escherichia sp.
GTGCGCTACTGGCCCGTCATTTTCTGATCCAGTAGCCATCGCTTTGACCTGCCGCTTTCCGGGCATATAATTACCGCTTCATTTTTTTGGCAGGGCTTTTTAGATGTTATTTGCATGGATACCCGATCCTAACGCCTGGCTTGCGCTCGGTACGCTGACGCTGCTGGAGATCGTTCTTGGGATCGACAATATTATTTTCCTTTCTCTGGTGGTGGCAAAGCTTCCCACAGCACAACGTGCTCATGCGCGCCGTCTGGGGTTGGCGGGAGCCATGGTTATGCGTCTGGCGCTGCTGGCATCAATCGCCTGGGTTACGCGCCTGACAAATCCGCTTTTTACAATATTCAGTCAGGAAATTTCTGCCCGTGATTTGATTCTGCTTCTGGGTGGCTTGTTCCTTATCTGGAAAGCCAGCAAGGAAATCCACGAATCCATTGAAGGTGAAGAAGAAGGGCTGAAAACACGCGTTTCATCATTCCTCGGCGCTATCGTGCAGATTATGCTGCTGGATATTATCTTTAGCCTCGACTCGGTGATTACGGCTGTGGGTCTGTCAGATCACCTGTTTATTATGATGGCAGCCGTGGTGATTGCCGTAGGCGTGATGATGTTCGCCGCGCGCTCGATTGGTGATTTTGTCGAACGCCATCCTTCGGTAAAAATGCTGGCGCTCTCTTTCCTGATTCTGGTGGGCTTTACCCTGATTCTGGAAAGTTTCGACATCCACGTACCGAAAGGTTACATCTACTTCGCGATGTTCTTCTCTATTGCGGTTGAAAGCCTCAACTTGATTCGCAACAAAAAGAATCCGCTCTGATACTCCGTACGCTCTCCTGCGGGAGGGCGTACTCACTCCTTTTACCCTCACAGTTTAAGATTTTCCTGCTTTCAAGATATATAACGTCGGTTTATAAACAGACTATTATCATAGGTAGGCCAAATGAGGATAACCGGATGAAAAAATGGGCAGTAATAATTTCTGCAGTCGGACTGGCGTTTGCTGTTTCCGGGTGTTCCAGTGATTACGTCATGGCGACCAAAGATGGCCGTATGATTTTGACCGATGGAAAACCTGAAATTGATGATGATACCGGGCTGGTGAGTTATCACGATCAGCAAGGTAACGCGATGCAAATTAACCGTGATGATGTTTCGCAAATTATTGAACGTTAACAAATAAGGTCAGCATCCGGCTGGCCTTAAGATTTTTCTCTTTCCCTTTTCCCTTCCCTCTGCCATTTTTATATTCCTTATGTCGTGATTATAAAAAGGAAACGGCTATGCAATATCACCGTATACCCCACAGTTCGCTGGAAGTCAGCACGCTGGGGCTTGGCACGATGACGTTTGGTGAACAGAACAGCGAAGCCGACGCCCACGCACAACTCGACTATACCGTCGCTCAGGGCATTAACCTTATCGACGTTGCCGAAATGTACCCAGTACCTCCGCGCCCCGAAACGCAAGGGTTAACCGAAACCTACGTCGGCAACTGGCTGGCGAAACATGGCAGCCGCGAAAAGTTAATTATCGCCTCCAAAGTGAGCGGACCGTCGCGCAATAATGACAAGGGCATCCGCCCGGATCAGGCGCTGGATCGGAAGAATATCCGCGAAGCGCTGCATGACAGCCTCAAGCGCCTACAGACTGATTACCTCGATCTTTATCAGGTGCACTGGCCGCAGCGCCCGACCAACTGCTTCGGCAAACTCGGTTATAGCTGGACGGATTCTGCGCCTGCGGTTTCGCTGCTGGATACGCTGGACGCACTGGCAGAGTACCAACGCGCGGGAAAAATTCGTTATATCGGCGTGTCGAACGAAACTGCATTTGGCGTAATGCGCTACCTGCATCTGGCGGACAAACACGATCTGCCGCGTATTGTCACCATTCAGAACCCTTACAGTCTGTTAAACCGCAGTTTTGAAGTAGGTCTGGCAGAAGTCAGCCAGTATGAAGGGGTCGAACTGCTGGCCTATTCGTGCCTGGGTTTCGGCACGCTGACCGGGAAATATCTCAATGGTGCAAAACCCGCTGGCGCACGTAATACGCTCTTTAGTCGGTTCACCCGCTATAGCGGTGAGCAAACGCAAAAAGCCGTCGCGGCGTATGTTGATATCGCCAGACGTCATGGCCTGGACCCTGCTCAGATGGCGCTCGCGTTTGTACGCCGTCAACCGTTTGTTGCCAGCACTCTGCTGGGCGCAACCACGATGGATCAGCTGAAAACTAACATCGAAAGTTTGCATCTGGAGTTAAGCGAAGACGTATTAGCTGAAATTGAAGCGGTGCATCAGGTTTATACTTATCCGGCACCATAAGATTAACGCCGGTTAAAACCGGCGTTAAATATTAATGACGGCGCTGCCAGATCCACAGCGCCGTTATTGCCAGCGCAAACAGCGCACCGAAGCCAATGCCAATGGGCACGACCGGGATGCCTATCATTACCGCCAGCGAGTAAATGCCCAGCATCAACAACATGGCGCTGTTTTCGCCAAGGTTTTGTACTGCAATCGCATTCCCCGCCCCGACGCTTTTTTTACCCCGCTCCTGTAGCAACGCATTGAGCGGAACGACAAAAAAGCCCCCCATCACGCCAATCAGCATCAACAAGGCATAGGCTGGCAGCAGCTCGTGTTGCAGGGAAAAAATCAGTACCACCACGCCAATCAAAATCCCGGCTGGCATACAGCGTGACAC
>NZ_CAOLGM010000238.1:0-2435 GCF_948475835.1 uncultured Escherichia sp.
CAGACCGTGTGCGCGGTAGCAGACCGGGCTGAACTACCGGGAGGCCTTTGCCCTCAGTCCGTGACGGCGCAGGCTTGCCGCCACGGTTTTTACGTTAAAGGCCTAACCCTGAGCACGCAGTTCATCCGTCAGGCGTGGGGCACCGTAACGCTGTTTTGACCGGGTAAAAGCCGCGAGGACAACGCTGTCGCAGTGTTGGCGGAACTGCTGACGCGTGCTTATCCTTGTCCGCCGCTGACACCACGTATACCAGCCGCTGCGGGCCACCCGGAGCACGCGGCACATTGCTTTGATGCTGAACTCAGCCTGATGTTTTTCAATAAAGACATACTTCATTTCAGGCGCTTCGCGAAGTATGTCGCGGCCTTTTGGAGGATAGCCAGCTCTTCATCCCGTTCTGCCAGCTGGCGTTTGAGACGTGCAATCTCGGTAGACATCTCCAGTTCACGTTCAGAAGACGTCTGCTGATTTTGCTGTTTACTGCGCCAGTTGTAGAGCTGTGATTCATACAGGCTGAGTTCACGGGCTGCGGCAGTAACACCGATGCGTTCAGCAAGCTTCAGGGCTTCACTGCGAAATTCAGGCGAATGCTGTTTACGGGGTTTTTTACTGGTTGATACTGTTTTTGTCATGTGAGTCACCTCTGACTGAGAGTTTACTCACTTAGCCGCGTGTCCACTATTGCTGGGTAAGATCAGGCGGTTAAAGGCATCAACCGCGAACAACTGCAGACGATGATTACGGAATCAGGCATTGCGCTGGATATTAGCTGTGATAACACGCCGCGCCAGCAGGTTATTGGGGGAACGCAGGCCTCGTTGAATGAATTTGCCACGCTGCTGATGGCCGCTGGATACGAACCGGTTAAACTCGGTGTGAGCGGTGCCTGGCACACGCGTTTGATGGAAGACGGCGTTCAGGCAATGCGCGATTATCTTGCCGGACTGGATATCGCTTCGCCAGAGCATCAGGTTCTGATGAACGTAACAGCAAAAAGCGAGGTCGCTCCGTCAATTATCAAAGAAAATCTCTCATTACACTTAACCCATACGGTGAAATGGACTGAATCTCTCGATATATTTCTGAATATGCCAACCCCGGTAGCTTTCCTTGAAATAAGTAATAAGCCCTATTTGGGGAATATGTTAAATGATTTTGCTGGCGTGGATCAGCAACGAGTTATGCATTGTCGTAAAGCATTTAGTGATGCAAAGGTATTCAAATGATTCCTGATTATTTAACTTTTATTCGCTTTCAGGATAAACGAAATCTGATATACATTTATGCTATTGGACTTATTCTGATAGGCTTTTATTGGAAAAATGCAGGATTTACTTTTCCATCAGAGGATATTGGTGTCGTTAGTGGGATTCTGGCCCTGGTGCTGTATAATTTTATTTTTGATCTCAAGGCGTACTGGGCTTATAAATGCGTCACGAAGAATATCGATTTTTCGTGGTTTAAGAAAAAGCAGAACCACAAAATAGAATTATTTCTTACACAACCTCTGGTGGCAGGATTTCTGTCGTTAATCATGTTGAGTGCAATGAGTTGGGGGCTATACCAGCTTCTACCCTCGTTATATGCGCTGTTCCTGATTTCGTTACTTGGGCCGTTGGTCATCTTTCTGCTGTTTCGGATGATCCGCACCAGTTATGTCAAGCAGGTCGCTATTTCAGTAGCGAAAAAAGTAAAATATAAAAGTCTGACTCGCTATGTGCTGCTTTCGGTGTGCATCTCAACGGTTGTTAACCTGCTTACTATCAGCCCGTTACGTAACAGTGATTCTTTTGTGACAGAGGGGCAGTGGTTAACGTTTAAATCGATAATTGCATTGCTCATTCTTTGTGGCGTAGTGTTGGCGATTAATCTGTTTTTTCTGCGCTTCTCCAAGCGGTACGCTTTTCTGGGCAGGCTTTTTTTGCAGGAAATCGATCTGTTTTTCTCCAGTGAAAATGCGTTGTCGACCTTTTTTGCCAAGCCGCTTTGGCTTCGGTTATTCATATTGCTGGTTATTGAAATGATGTGGATTACGCTGGTGTCGGTATTGGCAACGCTTGTAGAATGGCGGATTTGGTTTGAAGCCTATTTTTTACTCTGCTATGTACCGTGCTTAATTTACTATTTTTTCCATTGTCGATGCCTCTGGCATAACGATTTTATGATGGCATGTGACATGTATTTCCGTTGGGGGCATTTTAATAAGTGAGGAAGTTACAGGAAGTGACCAGATAACGCATATATGTTCTCTACTATCTTGCGCATTTTGATTGTTGACTGAGTAACCAGACAGTTGATGTGCACAATTTCCCCTCGCCCTAACAGACGTGGGCGGGGGCACCCGGTGTGTGCAATATACGAAAAAAAAGCCCGTACTTTCGTACGGGCTCTTCTTTAAATATGGCGGTGAGGGGGGGATTGACTCGCTTCGCTCG
>NZ_CAOLGM010000239.1:0-2431 GCF_948475835.1 uncultured Escherichia sp.
CGCCTGCGAAGCGCCTCATTTCACGCTCCTGTTGCCCACCGGGTCTTAACTGGAATTTAAATGCCTGTAGTCGTTCCACAGGTCAATTTATATTTTGGTCTGTGAAAAAAGAAACCGATATCCGGCGTGGAAGGCATTGTGTTTTCCTGATGCATGTTCACCTGGTCTTTGTCACCAGATACCGACTCCAGATTTTTGACCATGACGCGACAGAAAAACTACGCACTTACTTTTCAAAGGTATGTGCTGATTTTGAAGCTGAACTGGTTGAAATGGATGGCGAACCAGATCACGTCCATTTGTTAATTAACTATCCTCCCAAACTGGCGATATCCAGTCTGGTAAACAGCCTCAAAGGCGTATCGGGTAGGTTACTGCGACGAGATCGACCAGATATTGCAGTCAGGTATTACTACAAAGGCGTTTTGTGGAGTCCTGGCTATTTTGCCAGTAGCTGCGGAGGTGCGCCAATATCCGTCATCCGCCAATACATTGAACAACAGCAAACACCTGGTCAGGTGGAAAACCGCGCCTTATATCCCCGCCCTGAAGGACGGGGTTTTACGGCGCACCGGATAAGAACGCACGGTATTCACCAGATCTTTTATCACTTCAGCCGCCACTTCTGGCACCAGCAAAGTCATCGGCGTCTCTGTTTCATAATCGACAGAAACGCCATTGCTGTTATTGGTGACGGTCACGGTATACGTTGCTTTGCCCATGATTCATTTCCCGTTATGAATGACTTTCCGTTGTTGCGCACCTTCCATCAGGACTTCAGGAGCCACGAAGAAGTCAATGTTGAAATAAGTATCGTCAGTCATGGCTTCAATGTTGTGCCACTTTTCTGGAGGGAACACCGCAAACTGCCCCACTTCGATAAGGATCACCTGATCAGGCTCTGCACTGTGTTCATCAGCGTAGCCGAGATATTTGACCGCCCCATGCATAACGGAAAGGCGTGGGTAAACCCCCGGGCGCGTTCCTTTATCAAGATGACGTTCGAATATTCCGGCAGGCGCAGTTTGTTTATTCCAGAAAGGCGTTGAGCGCGTATGAATATAATTCTGTGGGATTTGCAGCATCCTATTCCCTCCTTCGGGGAATGCGCTGAAAACGGTTTATTCCAGCCGTTTCAGGGTACGCCTGATAATTTGCATTTTAAATACCATTTATTGGTTACTTTTTAGCACCATATCAGAGAAAAATCAGGGAGGATTACAAGTGGGAAGCCCGCGACAACGCGGGCTGAATGTATCAGGATTGCAGCGTCGCCAGTCGGGCGGCGAAACCCACGAACATCAAACCAATCAGTGAGTTGCCAACTTTAGCCAGTTTCTTTTTGGTACGTATGTACTGCGTGACAAAAGCACCAGAAATAATCAGGAAGCTCAAATAGCAGAAACTCACCAGTTCCAGCGTCGTCGCCAGAATAAAGAATGAAATTCCCGTATGTGGGGCATTAACATCGATAAACTGTACGAAAAACGACACATAGAACAAAATGGCTTTCGGATTAGTCAGGCTCAAAATTAACGCGCGTTTAAAAATGGCCCCGTATTGGGGCTCATCGGATTTGGCCTCGTTATTTTTACCCTTCAGGGTCGCGTAGAGAATTTTACTCCCCAGATAGAGCAAATAAAACGCACCAAGATAACGTACAATGTTGAATAATATCGGGGTGGTCTTAATTAATGTCGCCACTCCAGCCCATGCCAGAAACATCAATACTGCATCGCCAATAAATACACCGCAGGCCGCAAGATAACCGCCTTTCATACCGCTACTGACGCTATTTTTGAGTACAAACAGGGTATTTGGCCCTGGCACCAACACAATAAAAATGGCCCCAACCAGATAGGTCCAGTAATTCAGAACCCCGTATTCAGCGAACACATTAACCTCTTTAATTATCTTTCGATCATGCGCGATTAAAGGTGAATATGCTAACCAATCTGTAGCGGCTTAGAAAGGAGAAAATCAGGTTTTAACCCGATATCAACCCGATAATTGAATCATTAATCAGGCATGCTCCAGTGAAAAATTCGGGTAGTGCTCGGCAAAATACTGGCGTAAAAATTCTACCGTTATCCGCACTTTCGCTGACGTCGCCAGCCTTGAAACATAAACGGCCCAGACGTTCGCTGGCTGGTAATATTCCGGTAGCACTTGCACTAAATGACCACTGGCAATGTTTTCGCTAACATCCCACCAGGAGCGCAGAGCAATCCCCTGCCCATCGAGACACCACTGATGGACAATTTCTCCATGATTAGACGACAGTGGGCCGGTGACTTTAATCGCATGGTGGCCTTCTTTATTGCGTAATTGCCAGACACCAAAAGGATGATCGCGCTCTTTAATGACCAGGCACGGCAATGCGGAAAGATCGGTTAAATGTTTCGGCGCGCCATGTTGCGCAATAAATTCC
>NZ_CAOLGM010000240.1:0-2419 GCF_948475835.1 uncultured Escherichia sp.
GATCATTACTGATGAGTTTCATGAACCCTCCTTTCTAGTTTGCAGAAAGTGTAGCCAGAAACCCACACGCTGACTTCCCGTTATTGGCTAAAAAATGTTTCATCCTGCACCGCACGGTTATCCGCTGCGGTCAGACGCTGCAACTGTTGCGGGAGAATAATATAGGGCGGCATCAGGTAAATCAGTTTGCCAAAAGGCCGGATCCAGACACCCTGTTCGACAAAGAATTTTTGCAGCGCCGCCATATTCACCGGACGAGTTGTTTCGACTACGCCGATTGCCCCCAGCACGCGCACATCGGCAACCATTTCGGCATTACGGGCGGGGGCAAGTTGCTCGCGCAGCTGTACTTCAATATCCGCCACCTGTTGCTGCCAGTCGCCAGATTCGAGAATCGCCAGGCTGGCGTTTGCAGCCGCGCAGGCCAGCGGATTGCCCATAAAAGTTGGCCCGTGCATAAAGCAGCCGGTTTCGCCGTTACTGATGGTTTCTGCAACCTCGCGCGTGGTGAGTGTGGCGGAAAGGGTCATTGTGCCGCCGGTTAAGGCTTTACCGAGGCACAAAATGTCCGGCGCGATTTCTGCATATTCACAGGCAAACAGTTTGCCGGTACGACCAAATCCGGTGGCGATCTCGTCGGCAATCAGCAAGATACCTTCGCGATCGCACATTTTGCGGATTCGTTTTAACCATTCCGGATGGTACATGCGCATCCCGCCTGCGCCCTGGACAATCGGCTCAATGATCACCGCCGCGATTTCATGACGATGCGCCGCCATCAGGCGGGCAAAGCCCACCATATCGCGCTCATCCCATTCGCCATCCATGCGGCTTTGCGGGGCGGGAGCAAACAGGTTTTCTGGCAGGTAGCCTTTCCACAGACTGTGCATTGAGTTATCCGGATCGCACACCGACATCGCGCCAAAGGTATCGCCATGATAACCATTGCGGAAGGTCAGAAAACGCTGGCGCGCTTCGCCTTTGGCTTGCCAGTACTGCAACGCCATTTTCATCGCCACTTCCACCGCTACGGAACCGGAGTCCGCAAGAAAAACGCACTCCAGCGGTTGCGGCGTCATCGCCACCAGTTTGCGGCACAGCTCAATGGCTGGCGTATGGGTGATACCGCCAAACATCACATGCGACATGGCATCAATTTGCGACTTCATCGCCGCATTAAGCTGTGGGTGATTGTAGCCGTGGATCGCCGCCCACCAGGACGACATACCGTCAACCAGGCGTCTGCCGTCAGACAAAATTAGCTCGCAACCTTCGGCGCTCGCCACCGGATAAACCGGTAGAGGGGAGGTCATGGATGTGTATGGGTGCCAGATATGGCGTTGGTCAAAGGCAAGATCGTCCGTTGTCATAATCGACTTGTAAACCAAATTGAAAAGATTTAGGTTTACAAGTCTACACCGAATTAACAACAAAAAACACGTTTTGGAGAAGCCCCATGGCTCACCGCCCACGCTGGACATTGTCGCAAGTCACAGAATTATTTGAAAAACCGTTGCTGGATCTGCTGTTTGAAGCGCAGCAGGTGCATCGTCAGCATTTCGATCCTCGTCAGGTACAGGTCAGCACGTTGCTGTCGATTAAAACCGGAGCTTGTCCGGAAGATTGCAAATACTGCCCGCAAAGCTCGCGCTACAAAACCGGGCTGGAAGCCGAGCGGTTGATGGAAGTTGAACAGGTGCTGGAGTCGGCGCGCAAAGCGAAAGCGGCAGGATCGACGCGCTTCTGTATGGGCGCGGCGTGGAAGAATCCCCACGAACGCGATATGCCGTACCTGGAACAAATGGTGCAGGGGGTAAAAGCGATGGGGCTGGAGGCGTGTATGACGCTGGGCACGTTGAGTGAATCTCAGGCGCAGCGCCTCGCGAACGCCGGGCTGGATTACTACAACCACAACCTGGACACCTCGCCGGAGTTTTACGGCAATATCATCACCACCCGCACTTATCAGGAACGCCTCGATACGCTGGAAAAAGTGCGCGATGCCGGGATCAAAGTCTGTTCTGGCGGCATTGTGGGCTTAGGCGAAACGGTAAAAGATCGCGCCGGATTATTGCTGCAACTGGCAAACCTGCCGACGCCGCCGGAAAGCGTACCAATCAACATGCTGGTGAAGGTGAAAGGCACGCCGCTTGCCGATAACGATGATGTCGATGCCTTTGATTTTATTCGCACCATTGCGGTCGCGCGGATCATGATGCCAACCTCTTACGTGCGCCTTTCTGCCGGACGCGAGCAGATGAACGAACAGACTCAGGCGATGTGCTTTATGGCAGGCGCAAACTCGATTTTCTACGGTTGCAAACTGCTAACCACGCCGAATCCGGAAGAAGATAAAGACCTGCAACTGTTTCGCAAACTGGGGCTAAATCCGCAGCAAACTGCCGTGCTGGCAGGGGAT
>NZ_CAOLGM010000241.1:0-2372 GCF_948475835.1 uncultured Escherichia sp.
GTACAGCAGTGACAAAGGGATGCCAGCGTTTTTCAAACAGAATATGAGCGATCCCGGTTCGGCGCGGCGGTAAGGTCGCGACTTTGAGTTTTGGCTTCTTCAACTCTTTCATCACCACCAAGAGCGTTATCACCAGCAAAACGGTAACCAACGGCCACACAGACAAATTAAAAGTCTCAGCAATAGAGTTATGTTCAGTACTGTAGTGCTGCAAGGTTTGATTTAAACCACTGGCATGTGGAGAACGCATCACCGCACTCATCACCATATAAGTGAAAAGCGCGATCCAACTGCCGATCAATCCCTCACCCGCGCGATACCAGGTCCCGGTGGCACATCCACCCGCCAGAACAATTCCCAGCCCGAAGATATACCCACCTATAACAGTACCAAGCCACGGGAACGCCCCGGCTTCGTAAGTCAGTAGGCCCGCCTGAATTAACGCAAAAACCCCCACGCTTTGTACCGAAATTGCAATCAGCAAGGCGTAAAACATGCGATTATTTTTCGCGATATACATATCGCGAAAACCACCTGTCAGGCAAAAACGCCCACGCTGCATGACAAATCCCAGCAGAGCACCACAAATTAGCCCGCTTAATATCATTGAAAACATAAATTAATTAACCAGATGAATGTTAATGAGGAAATTATTCATGACTGGTGGAATGCAGACCAATAACCAAATTCTCTAAATTAGAACAAATGGTTATTAATGAGGATGTCGATAAAAAAGAATAAAAAAACCGGAGCCAAATATTCATTCGACTCCGGTTTATTATTAGAAAAGATGATTATGCTACGTCTTCGTACTGCGGAACCGGGTTACGGAAGCTCTTGGTGACGCAAGCCAGGTAAATCAGACCGATAGCAGCCCAGATCAGACCCAGAACCATTGAGCTTTCTTCCAGGTTAACCCACAGCGCACCAACGGTCAGCGCACCACACATCGGCAGGAACAGATACTGGAAGTGATCTTTCAGCGTCTTGTTACGCTTCTCACGGATCCAGAACTGCGAGATGACCGACAGGTTAACGAAGGTGAACGCCACCAACGCACCAAAGTTGATCAGCGCCGTAGCCATTACCAGGTCGAAGTTGATTGCCAGCAGGGCAATCGCGCCAACCAGGATGATGTTCATTGCCGGAGTACGCCATTTCGGGTGAACATAACCGAAGAAGCTTTTCGGGAATACGCCGTCACGACCCATTACGTACATCAGTCGCGCAACGCCTGCGTGCGCCGCCATACCGGACGCCAGTACGGTAATGGTGGAGAAGATCAGCGCACCAACCTGGAATGCTTTACCTGCAACATACAGCATGATTTCAGGCTGTGACGCATCCGGATCTTTAAAGCGAGAGATATCCGGGAAGTACAGCTGCAGGAAGTAAGTTGCAAAGATGAAGATCATGCCGCCAATCAGCGCGGTCAGGAAAATCGCACGCGGGATCACGCGCTCTGCATCTTTGGTTTCTTCCGACAGGTTGCTGATGCCGTCAAAGCCGGTAAAGGAGAAGCACAGGATTGTCGCCCCGGTAATCATCGGGATAACATGCGCATCGCCAGACCAGAATGGACGAGTGCTCGCCAGCGTACCAGCGCCTTCACCTTCAAATACGCCATAAACAACCATGCCCAGAATCACCGCGATCAGCACTACCTGCAACACGACGATTACAGTGTTGAAGTTCGCTACGGATTTCAGACTACGCAGGTTAAAGGCGGTCATGAAGGCCACCAACGCCACCACAAACATCCACGATGGGATGGAAGGCACCAGAGCTTCAAAATAGATTTTCGCCAGCAGAATGTTGATCATCGGCGCGAACAGATAGTCGAGCAGAGAAGACCAACCCACCATAAAGCCGACAGTCGGGCTAATGGATTTCTGGGCGTAAGTGTATGCAGAGCCAGCAGAAGGATAGCGGCGAACCAGCTTCCCGTAGCTCAGAGCCGTAAACAGGATCGCAATCAATGCGAACGCATAGGCTGTCGGCACATGACCATCCGTGAGGCCTGAAACGATACCAAAAGTATCAAACAGCGTCATCGGCTGCATATAGGCAAGACCCATCATTACAACCGGAACTAACGTAAGCGTTTTACGCAATTCCACGCGAGAGGTGTTTGGAGTAACGTTATGCGACATGGTCATTCTCCTTTACGGTGATAACCGTCGCGTAAGCAAAAAATTGCCCCATTTTTTTGGATTCCTCAGCGACAACAACTGTCGATTTTTAGTAAATATCTATCCGGTACGAAGCCCGGCCTCTTGGTATGAATGATTGGTTTGAAGCAAAAAATAACCGACGCTGATGAAACGTCGGTTTTTAGTCATTTTTTGACAGCGGCGCATTGTGCCTAAATG
>NZ_CAOLGM010000242.1:0-2359 GCF_948475835.1 uncultured Escherichia sp.
GATACGCCAGTCTCGCGCGATCAGATCAAACCAGAGCACTTCAAAAACTGGGTTGAATGGGCGAAAGCCAATCAGCTCGGTCTGGATTTTAACCCCTCCTGCTTTTCGCATCCGCTAAGCGCCGATGGCTTTACGCTTTCCCATGCCGACGACAGCATTCGCCAGTTCTGGATTGATCACTGCAAAGCCAGCCGTCGCGTTTCGGCCTATTTTGGCGAGCAACTCGGCACACCATCGGTGATGAACATCTGGATCCCGGATGGTATGAAAGATATCACCGTTGACCGTCTCGCCCCGCGTCAGCGTCTGCTGGCAGCACTGGATGAGGTGATCAGCGAGAAGCTAAACCCTGCGCACCATATCGACGCCGTTGAGAGCAAATTGTTTGGCATTGGCGCAGAGAGCTACACGGTTGGCTCCAATGAGTTTTACATGGGGTATGCCACCAGCCGCCAGACTGCGCTGTGCCTGGACGCCGGGCACTTCCACCCGACTGAAGTGATTTCCGACAAGATTTCCGCCGCCATGCTGTATGTGCCGCAGTTGCTGCTGCACGTCAGCCGTCCGGTTCGCTGGGACAGCGATCACGTAGTGCTGCTGGATGATGAAACCCAGGCAATTGCCAGTGAGATTGTGCGTCACGATCTGTTTGACCGGGTGCATATCGGCCTTGACTTCTTCGATGCCTCTATCAACCGCATTGCCGCGTGGGTCATTGGTACACGCAATATGAAAAAAGCCCTGCTGCGTGCGTTGCTGGAACCTACCGCCGAGCTGCGCAAGCTGGAAGCGGCGGGCGATTACACTGCGCGTCTGGCACTGCTGGAAGAGCAGAAATCGTTGCCGTGGCAGGCGGTCTGGGAAATGTATTGCCAACGTCACGATACCCCAACGGGTAGCGAATGGCTGGAGAGCGTGCGGGCTTATGAGAAAGCGATTTTGAGCCAGCGTGGGTAAACACTGCCGGATGCGGCGCGAGCGCCTTATCCGGCCTACAGGTCGGCAACAGTTGTAGGCCTGATAAGACGCGACAGCGTCGCATCAGGCATTGATTGCCGGATGCGGCACGAGCGCCTTATCCGGCCTACGGGTCGTGCATCTGACAACACCGAATTTACAGGAACACAGAACATGCAAAACATTACCCAGTCCTGGTTTGTCCAGGGAATGATCAAAGCCACCACCGATGCCTGGCTGAAAGGCTGGGACGAGCGCAACGGCGGCAACCTGACGCTGCGCCTGGATGACGCCGATATCGCGCTTTATCACGACAACTTCCACCCACAACCGCGCTATATTCCGCTCAGCCAGCCCATGCCTTTACTGGCAAATACGCCGTTTATTGTCACCGGCTCCGGCAAATTCTTCCGTAACGTCCAGCTTGATCCTGCAGCTAACTTAGGCGTCGTAAAAGTCGACAGCGACGGCGCGGGCTACCATATTCTCTGGGGGTTAACCAACGAAGCCGTTCCCACTTCCGAACTTCCGGCTCACTTCCTTTCCCACTGCGAGCGCATTAAAGCCACCAACGGTAAAGATCGGGTGATCATGCACTGCCACGCCACCAACCTGATCGCCCTCACCTATGTACTGGAAAACGACACCGCGGTCTTTACTCGCCAACTGTGGGAAGGCAGCACCGAGTGTCTGGTGGTATTCCCGGATGGCGTTGGCATTCTGCCGTGGATGGTGCCCGGCACGGACGAAATCGGCCAGGCGACCGCACAAGAGATGCAAAAACATTCGCTGGTGTTGTGGCCCTTCCACGGCGTCTTCGGCAGCGGGTCGACGTTGGATGAAACATTCGGTTTAATCGACACCGCAGAAAAATCAGCACAAGTATTAGTGAAGGTTTATTCGATGGGCGGCATGAAACAGACCATCAGCCGTGAAGAGTTGATAGCGCTCGGCAAGCGCTTCGGCGTTACACCACTAGCCAGTGCGCTGGCGCTGTAAGGAGCAAACATGATCCGCAAAGCCTTTGTCATGCAGGTTAACCCCGACGCTCACGAAGAGTATCAGCGTCGGCATAACCCCATCTGGCCGGAACTGGAAGCAGTGTTGAAATCTCACGGTGCGCATAACTACGCCATTTACCTCGACAAAGCGCGTAATCTGCTGTTTGCCACGGTAGAGATTGAATCTGAAGAGCGCTGGAATGCGGTTGCCAGTACTGATGTTTGCCAACGTTGGTGGAAATATATGACCGACGTCATGCCCGCGAACCCGGATAACAGCCCGGTGAGTAGCGAACTGCAAGAAGTGTTTTACCTGCCGTAATTGCCTAATGTGCCGGAGACGCCTCCGGCACAATATTTTTAATTTCGATTTGAAAAATAAACATATTACACCTTCAGTT
>NZ_CAOLGM010000243.1:0-2221 GCF_948475835.1 uncultured Escherichia sp.
AATGAACGGCAGCGGGCCGGGCAGCGCAAGGTCCGTCTCGCCGGGCAGCACCTTCGCCCCCAGCAGCGGATTTACCGGGTTGCCCGAAGTCATCCCGCCCGGACACACCGAGCACGCCACGCCGGTGGGCGCGCCAATTCTTACACCTGCCGAACCCTGGACAATGGGACCGCCATACTGAGTCATATCTCCCTGACGCGCCGCTGGTTTTCCGCTCATATAAAGTGCCCTTTTAGTTATTGTTCATATCCCTGTGTTAGCAACAAAAAAAATAAAATGACACACAAGACCAGCTAATGTATTTATATATTTTTCACATAAACTTATTTGTTCTCAATCAACAACAACTGTTATTACAGGTCACTTTCAATATTCTATTAAACTAACATTTTTAGCACAGATGAATTCATCATCAACAAATTCACTATATGGATAATATCCATTCAACGCATATGATTTATGATTTTATTAGTCTGAGTTATTTTTGTAGGGCTATATTTAAAATCAATAAACTCCACCGATTCAGATTAATATCAGCAATAGAAAGATAGGAAATCACCAATTCAATAACATCATCAATGAAACATATTGTAGAATTAATTTAAACAAGGCGTTCCATTCAACCAGAACGCCCCTTATTTACTCTCATCACCCCGCAAACTGCCTGAACAGCGCCTTACCCTTAACCAGTCGCGCACCCAGCCAGCCGCCGAAAAGCGACAGCAGCAGCGCTCCGCTGCACGGCAGAACAATCCACAATCGCCAGTCTGGCTCCCACGGAAAATCAAACACTTTCGCCTGTAACACTGCCAGCGCCGTTTCCGCACCAATTGCGGCCACCAGGCCGGAAACAAACCCAAGCATGGCGAACTCACACCACAACGTGGTACGCAGCAGTTTTTTCCCCGCACCGAGTGTGCGCCACACCACCAGCTCCTGGTGGCGCTGACGCATACCCACCTGCACCTGTGCCAGCAACAGCAACATACCGCAGGCGGTGACCAGCACCACCATCACCTCCAGCGCCCGACTTACCTGCTCCAG
Source organism: uncultured Escherichia sp. (assembly GCF_948475835.1). NCBI lineage: Bacteria > Pseudomonadati > Pseudomonadota > Gammaproteobacteria > Enterobacterales > Enterobacteriaceae > Escherichia > uncultured Escherichia sp. The sequence goes on from NZ_CAOLGM010000243.1 coordinate 1,045, forward strand.
CCCCTGACCGACCTGTTTTAAAATCGCGCCAATGTCTAACAGGCTAATGGTCGGGAACTGGCGGTTGAGTTGCGTCAACATGCCGTTGCCATTCTCCCAGCGGAAACTGGTAAGCCAGCTCTGCGGTTGCCCGTCTAATGCCCCTTCCGGGAAAATAAAATAGAAATTAGGCCGCAGACTTTCCCAGTCCACTTTGCGCAGGCTGGTCACTTTAGCGCGGAACTCCTGGGTATCGCCCATAAAAGTCACGGTATCACCGAGGGCAACCTTTAAGCGTTTCGCCAGCCCCTCTTCCATCGACACTTCATCGGCTTTTGGCGGCCAGTTACCGGCGACAATCGGATTATGATCGGGTCGCGTATTTTGCCAGGTAAGATTGAGTTCGCGGTTAAGCGCCTCATCTTCATTACCTTCTGTCGGCTTATCGTTAATCGCCGTCAGCCGCGCCCGCACTACCGGATAAAATGATTCCGGGACTATCTGATGTTCCGCGAGGAACGCTTTTAGCGGTTCTACCTGTTCTGTGGCAATGTTAATTAAAAAGTAGTTCGGGCTTTCTGGAGGTAGCTGCTGCTGCCAGCGGTCAAGCAGATCGCCACGCAATACCAGCAACAGCGCCAGCAGCATAAAGGAGAGCGAAAATGCCGAAAGCTGGCTTAATGTTGACCACGGCTGACGTAACAGGCGGCTAACCGCCAGGCGCAGAGGTAGCGATTTCAGCGTCATGCGGCGAAGTACATTCAGCATCATCCAGCCCAGCACACCGCACAGCAAAGCCAGTACTACCGCGCCCGCCAGCACCGCCCAAAGCAGCATGCTGCCACCCATTAATCCGGCGAGCAGCAGCACAACCACCACACTGACAATCGGCAGATAAAACTTCAGCGGCCAGACGTTCGCGACCACATCATTACGTAATACGCGTAAAGGCTGCGTTGCCAGCAACAAGCGGTACGGTCGTAGCCCCACCAGCAGCGAGATAACCGTCATGGTGCCCAGCGCCCATAGCCACGGCCAGAGGCTGGCTGGCGGTAGTGCAGCAGGCAGAACGGGCTTGAGCAGCACCATCAACACGTTTTCGAACAACAGGCCTATCGCCCCACCGGTAACGGCTGAAAGCGCCAGCACCAGCAACCACTGACCGACGATTAGCTTACGCAGTTGCGCTCGCCCTGCC
>NZ_CAOLGM010000244.1:0-2102 GCF_948475835.1 uncultured Escherichia sp.
GCAGAGCCGCGCCGGAACATATCACAACAGGGGACAGACAACGCACGGGATAAAAGGGACGTTTTCGTCAGAATGTTTTTCTGCCGGTGCTGCATGTTCTCCCCGTATTCTGGCCTGTGTGATGCCAGTGTAAATTCATGTCAAAAAGTGTCAGTAAAGAAATTTACATCAGAAGAGAAGCATTTTTGAACAGTAACCCGGTAAAATATCAGGAAAAATCGAAGAAATGTGATAAAGGACGTATTTTTGGCTGTGACGAGGGCAAAACCCTGTTCCGGTTACCGGTCATGCTCCGGCCCCCACAGACTATTTTGCGTCAGGAGTAATATACAGGGATATGACGAGTTGTTCCGGTTATGTTGTCATACACGTCCACAGAAGCCGTCGCAATCCGCATCCCGTACTTTCTCAGCCTCAGGATATCTGCCGCAATGCGCTGGCTGCCGAACCAGAACAGGCCGTCCAGTGCGCTCACCTGCAATCCTGTCTCCAGCGCATACTTCAGCCGTTGACGGGGCGCTTTCACTTCCCGGGCAATCAGTTGGTATGGCGATGATGTGTTTTCATTCGCAACCACCCGCCGAATACGGTGAGACAGATGATACCGGAATGTATCCGGTACACCGGAAAGGCTGGTCTTCAGACTGTACACGCAGCCAAAGCGTTTATCGTTGAACACCACATTTTTCTGACTGACGTCCCATTCTTCACGTAGCGCAGCAATCATTTGTGGTGTGCGGGTTAAAAGCAGACGAAAAGGTAGTTCAAAACTGGTGACGTAATCCACATTCAGCAGGGCAATACGCAGTCGTTCTTCTGGCCCGGCCTCTGTCTGTCGGCACTCCTCCAGAACATCCTGCCACTGCAGGCGAAGACGGGGAGACTCATTCAGTTCTGTAAAGCAGTATTTATCCGCCAGATAGTCAATTCGTGTACGCATACTGAAAAGAATTCCGTATAAAGATTCAGCTGACAAAACTTTATCAGTCCATAAGAATCAACGGAAGCACCGATGGTTCACCTGGTCATCACCAATTTTTGCCATAACCGGTAGCAATGATCATTCTGTGTAACTATTTGCCCGCAGATGATGATGTTTATCGATGTCTCCCCTGTCTGAATGTCGCATAAAGAGGATCATCAGCAGACACAGCCAGTGAATCCCCCGGCGAAAAAAACGCCGGACCACGTACGAATCCGGCAGAAGCATGGCTGTCATGATCAGGTAATTATGTCGCATCTCCCTCACTCCGGGTCCCGGAGCAAATCTGGCTGGTACCTGTAAACATACTTTGTACATACCGCTCTGGAATAGATCCCCGTGCCACAGGCTTCACAGAACTTTTTCCCGGAAAAATGCTGCCCGCACATCACACAATGCCACTCCAGCACGACAGGTAATGGCGATAAAAACATCGCCATATCATCAATGTAAGGATGGGATTTTTCCGGATTCAGCACCACGCAGGCCGCCTTCTGTTGCGCGCTCAGGGCATGTAAATCATGCTCAAACCACGCCCCCTGAGCATCTGTCCGCAAAATCAACCGGCCACGACAGGAAAGACAGAAACAATGCCTGATATTTCTGCTAAGGGCTGAGGCCGCACTGATAATGTGCTCACCAGGCGTGATCCCCAGCCCCGTTTTCAGACCGTTCATCCTGCCACAGCCTCCTCACTGAAACGCCCTGTATGACAGTGTGTACAATAGCGTTCCCCATAATAATCGTGCAGGCATTGTCTGCAGTGCCAGCTGGTTTTACGCACTACGGGTAAGGCATCCGGTACGAATTGCCGTAAACGTTTAACCAGTTGCACTTCCCTGCGATCAGGCCTGACGTAAGGACACTCATGACCGTGCTCCGTCAGCTCTTCGTCGGTGTGTTCAAACCAGGGACGCTCAGTGTCGTATTGCGGATGGTATCTGAGTGCACTGCCGCAAAGATGGCAGGTATAACGATCGTATGGCGCAGTCTTTGCAGTACGGGCACCGGTCAGACGCCCGTTGCCATCAAGTGCGAGAAAAGATTTTGCGTACATAGTCATATTCCTCAGCCGCCAGACGACACGCAGGCAACAGCCGTCCCGGTACGGGCAGTGTGG
>NZ_CAOLGM010000245.1:0-1955 GCF_948475835.1 uncultured Escherichia sp.
GTTTCAGGTACTGATTGAGTTGATCTTTTATCACCCCGGCCTCACCGCGCACCCAGCCCTCTTCAGGGTTAATTTCGATGATGCGGTTCATATGGCGGGACATATCAACAATAATCCCCTGGTTGAGCGCCTGACCGTTAGTGCCGGTGCCGCCGCCGCGGGGGGTAAAGATCAGCGATGAATAGCGTTCCTGCGCGGCAAGACGGGCGATCAGCGCCACATCTGCGGTTGAACGCGGAAATACCACCGCATCGGGGAGAAGTTGGTAAATACTGTTGTCGGTCGACATTGTCAGACGATCGGCATAACTTGTCGCCGTATCGCCGGTAAAACCTTGTTGCTCCAGCTCTTGCAAAAAATTAAGCACCAGTTGAACGACGCCGGGTGCCTGGGAAATCTGTGGAATCATTATATTGACCCTTTCCTGCGGTCTGTGATGTAGGTCGATACACTATTCTTTCAGGCGGCTGCAATAGCGCACTGAAAGGTGATGTTTATTTACTCTATGGATTTCGAGTTGCAGGAAGGCGGCAAGCGAGTGAACTCCAGGAGCTTACAATAGTAAGTGACTGGGGTGAACGAACGTAGCCGCAGCACATGCAACTTGAAATACGACGAGTAAATCGTTTGCGTGTTGCCTGAGTTGTTGTACCACATTTTTTTCTAACACGCCCATCAGAATTAAGGGCAGAATCGGCCTGTTAAAAACCGCTGAAATTGCTCATCATTATGCAGGTGAGTTTCGCGTGTTCACGTCGCGTCGACGATTTGACGCACAAAAAAGGTGAAAAGTAGTTATGGTAAATGTTCGTCAGCCCAGGGATGTCGCACAAATTCTGCTTTCGGTGCTGTTTTTAGCCATCATGATTGTGGCATGTCTGTGGATTGTTCAACCCTTTATTCTCGGCTTTGCATGGGCCGGTACGGTGGTTATCGCCACCTGGCCGGTATTGTTACGTTTGCAAAAGATCATGTTTGGCCGCCGCTCTCTCGCCGTTCTGGTGATGACGCTGTTATTAGTGATGGTGTTTATCATCCCTATTGCTTTGCTGGTTAACAGTATCGTCGACGGCAGCGGCCCGCTAATTAAAGCCATTTCCAGCGGCGACATGACGTTACCCGATCTGGCGTGGCTTAATACCATTCCGGTGATTGGCGCGAAGCTGTATGCAGGCTGGCACAACTTGCTGGATATGGGGGGGACGGCGATCATGGCGAAAGTCCGCCCTTATATTGGCACCACCACCACCTGGTTCGTTGGGCAGGCGGCGCATATCGGGCGCTTTATGGTGCATTGTGCGCTGATGCTTCTCTTCAGTGCCCTGCTGTACTGGCGCGGTGAACAGGTGGCACAAGGCATTCGCCATTTTGCAACCCGTCTGGCAGGCGTTCGCGGAGATGCCGCCGTACTGCTGGCGGCACAGGCTATCCGCGCGGTGGCGCTGGGTGTGGTGGTGACGGCGTTAGTACAGGCAGTGCTTGGCGGTATCGGCCTCGCCGTATCCGGCGTACCTTATGCAACGTTGCTAACGGTGTTAATGATCCTCTCCTGCCTTGTCCAGCTTGGCCCGTTGCCGGTACTGATTCCGGCGATTATCTGGCTCTACTGGACCGGCGATACCACCTGGGGAACGGTATTGTTAGTGTGGAGCGGTGTGGTTGGCACGCTGGATAACGTCATCCGCCCAATGTTAATTCGCATGGGTGCCGATTTACCGCTGATCCTGATCCTCTCTGGCGTTATTGGTGGTTTGATTGCTTTCGGGATGATCGGTCTGTTTATTGGTCCGGTTCTGTTAGCCGTTTCCTGGCGTCTGTTTGCCGCGTGGGTGGAAGAAGTCCCGCCGCCGACGGACCAACCGGAAGAAATTCTCGAAGAACTTGGCGAAATCGAGAAACCGAATAAGTAATTTCTCATCAGGCGTCTCTGCCGCCTGATTGTTAACCACCGCTAA
>NZ_CAOLGM010000246.1:0-1946 GCF_948475835.1 uncultured Escherichia sp.
GTATCTGGCGGATATTTATCAGCTTGCCCGGCAGCGTCTGGCGAACGTGGGTGTTGAGCAAATTTTCGGCGGCGACCGTTGTACATATACGGAAAATGAGACTTTCTTCTCTTATCGTCGCGACAAGACCACCGGTCGTATGGCAAGTTTCATTTGGCTGATATAACCTAAAGAATCAAGACGATCCGGTACGCGTGATTTTCTTTTCACATTAATCTGGTCAATAACCTTGAATAATTGAGGGATGACCTCATTTAATCTCCAGTAGCAACTTTGATCCGTTATGGGAGGAGTTATGCGTCTGGATCGTCTTACTAATAAATTCCAGCTTGCTCTTGCCGATGCCCAATCACTTGCACTCGGGCACGACAACCAATTTATCGAACCACTTCATTTAATGAGCGCCCTGCTGAATCAGGAAGGGGGTTCGGTTAGTCCTTTATTAACATCCGCTGGCATAAATGCTGGCCAGTTGCGCACAGATATCAATCAGGCATTAAATCGTTTACCGCAGGTTGAAGGTACTGGTGGTGATGTCCAGCCATCACAGGATCTGGTGCGCGTTCTTAATCTTTGCGACAAGCTGGCGCAAAAACGTGGTGATAACTTTATCTCGTCAGAACTGTTCGTTCTGGCGGCACTTGAGTCTCGCGGCACGCTGGCCGACATCCTGAAAGCAGCAGGGGCGACCACCGCCAACATTACTCAAGCGATTGAACAAATGCGTGGAGGTGAAAGCGTGAACGATCAAGGTGCTGAAGACCAACGTCAGGCTTTGAAAAAATATACCATCGACCTTACCGAACGAGCCGAACAGGGCAAACTCGATCCGGTGATTGGTCGTGATGAAGAAATTCGCCGTACCATTCAGGTGCTGCAACGTCGTACTAAAAATAACCCGGTACTGATTGGTGAACCCGGCGTCGGTAAAACTGCCATCGTTGAAGGTCTGGCGCAGCGTATTATCAACGGCGAAGTGCCGGAAGGATTGAAAGGCCGCCGCGTACTGGCGCTGGATATGGGCGCGCTGGTGGCTGGGGCGAAATATCGCGGTGAGTTTGAAGAACGTTTAAAAGGCGTGCTTAACGATCTTGCCAAACAGGAAGGCAACGTCATCCTGTTTATCGACGAATTACATACCATGGTCGGCGCGGGTAAAGCCGATGGCGCAATGGACGCCGGAAACATGCTGAAACCGGCGCTGGCGCGTGGTGAATTGCACTGCGTAGGTGCCACGACGCTTGACGAATATCGCCAGTACATCGAAAAAGATGCTGCGCTGGAACGTCGTTTCCAGAAAGTGTTTGTTGCCGAGCCTTCTGTTGAAGATACCATTGCGATTCTGCGTGGCCTGAAAGAACGTTACGAATTGCACCACCATGTGCAAATTACTGACCCGGCAATTGTTGCAGCGGCGACGTTGTCTCATCGCTACATTGCTGACCGTCAGCTGCCGGATAAAGCCATCGACCTGATCGATGAAGCAGCATCCAGCATTCGTATGCAGATTGACTCAAAACCAGAAGAACTCGACCGACTCGATCGTCGTATCATCCAGCTCAAACTGGAACAACAGGCGTTAATGAAAGAGTCTGATGAAGCCAGTAAAAAACGCCTGGATATGCTCAACGAAGAACTGAGCGACAAAGAACGTCAGTACTCCGAGTTAGAAGAAGAGTGGAAAGCAGAGAAGGCATCGCTTTCTGGTACGCAGACCATTAAAGCGGAACTGGAACAGGCGAAAATCGCTATTGAACAGGCTCGCCGTGTGGGGGACCTGGCGCGGATGTCTGAACTGCAATACGGCAAAATCCCGGAACTGGAAAAGCAACTGGAAGCCGCAACGCAGCTCGAAGGCAAAACTATGCGTCTGTTGCGTAATAAAGTGACCGACGCCGAAATTGCTGAAGTGCTGGCGCGTTGGACGGGGATTCCGGTTTCTCGCA
>NZ_CAOLGM010000247.1:0-1884 GCF_948475835.1 uncultured Escherichia sp.
GTTTAATTGATTTGAATGTTCGTAAGCTATATCACTTACTCAATCCATTTTACCCAGAGTCATAAAATAGAGTGTCTGTTGATCTCATTTTCATATTCCTTTCAGACTGAAGTGCGTTTTCATCACCCGATGAGAAAGAACTGAAGTGATGTTTGCCATAGATTGCGAGATGCCCTGTCTCATTGACTATCTTGGTGCACCTTTATACCTGTTATACCAGATCAAAAATCACGCAATCCATACAACAAAACCAGATTTGCAATTCGCGTCACAAAATATGTCGATATTTTTCTAAGAAGAAGATGCCATGTGAAGCCAGACGAACACTTGCGGAGGCCTTCACAAACCAAAGATTGTTGTTTAATTATCTGTTTTATAAGTAATTTATTTGAAGTATAAACAAGGAAAGATTTGCAAGTTAACTCAGTGAGCGTGGTGAAAATCAGTGTTTACCCGCCATCAGGCTGAGCATAATTCTCATCATGAAATATGTTTCCTGGTTTGTGGCTTGTAACTGGTCACTTCTGAAGTCGATCTGGAGAGGCTTGTTGATGTTGGTGTTTTCAGGATGATGTTTCACTTAGTTTGTTTGCCGTATCGCCCGGCGAATGGCTGTGATTGAGGAAGGTTTAAGTCGTAGTGACCAAAGCTATATTTACCAACGAATGTAGATGAAAAAATCATCTCCTGCGTTCCCCATATCTCCAGGATAAAAAGGAATGTAACAATCTCATGGCGTAATCTGACGAATCAGCCAGGAATAATCGCTAGGGACCTAAGAATTAGCATGATAATAGCCACTAAGAAATTACTGCGCTCCATGAAATAGCCATTTTGTGGCAAATGGAGTTGACTAATAATGTCATATGTGAGACGGCTAGTTGAACGAATATTAAATTTTGCTGAATTTTTTATGTTGATTTTACTTGTTACAGAACATATCACATGATATATAGATAAGATTAGTTGCATTAATGATGAGGGTTATTATTAGATTCGTATCCGATTGATAAATATATAAAGGTACATAGCATGCAAGAGCATGGCGTTTGTATGGCAACGTTATTATAATTAACTGTTGCTACTCCATTTAAGTTCACTCAGAAGAACTGGTCCACTTACGTTAGTTATTAAGCAAACGTTCGCTTTTATAAACATAATCAGGATAAAAATGTTGGATTATTGCTAACCCAGCACAGCTAGTGCGCGTCTGTAATTATAAGGGAAAAACGATGAAGAATAAGGCTGATAACAAAAAAAGGAACTTCCTGACCCATAGTGAAATCGAATCACTCCTTAAAGCAGCAAATACCGGGCCTCATGCAGCACGTAATTATTGTCTGACTTTGCTTTGTTTTATTCATGGTTTCCGGGCGAGTGAAATTTGTCGATTGAGGATTTCGGATATTGATCTTAAGGCAAAGTGTATATATATCCATCGATTAAAAAAAGGCTTTTCAACAACGCATCCGCTATTGAACAAAGAAGTTCAGGCTTTAAAAAACTGGTTGAGTATCCGTACTTCGTACCCGCATGCTGAGAGCGAGTGGGTATTTTTATCTCGTAAGGGAAATCCGCTTTCTCGGCAACAGTTTTACCATATTATCTCGACTTCCGGTGGTAATGCCGGGTTGTCACTGGAGATTCATCCGCACATGTTACGCCATTCGTGTGGTTTTGCTTTGGCGAATATGGGAATAGATACGCGACTTATCCAGGATTATCTTGGGCATCGCAATATTCGTCATACTGTCTGGTATACCGCCAGCAATGCAGGGCGTTTTTACGGCATCTGGGATAGAGCCAGAGGACGACAGCGTCACGCTGTTTTATAGAGATAGTTGAGATACCAGGGATGGTGTTAAAAACTACATTATTCTTACG
>NZ_CAOLGM010000248.1:0-1846 GCF_948475835.1 uncultured Escherichia sp.
GGTTTCCAGCGTAACGAACTTCGCTGCCGCACCTGCGCCAACCACGATACCAATCGCTACCATCGCGTTGAGATAGGTGGGCGTAGCGTTATCGGTAATGCCCAGCGCCACCGGTACCCACAGCACCAACAGGAAACGCAGCGTGACACCCGCTCCCCAGAATAAACTGGTGCCCACCAGCGAAAAACGCGTTTCACCATTGCGCCATAGCGAGGTGCAGGCATTCAGGAAACTGCGGGTCATGTTGATGAGATTCCAGGACTGCCCCGGACGCGCCGCCGCCAGTTTGGGAATGTAGATATTGGCAACGACCGCACCACCGTAGGCCAGTGCGCATGCGGCCAGGGCGACGAGGACATGCCAGTCAGCCAGCACACCACCGGCTACGGAACCGAGCAAAATCGCCGCTATGGTAGAAGCTTCCATTAAACCGTTAGCTTTCACTAACTTACTACCCGTGGTTAATTCGCCGAGAATACCGTATTTCGCCGGTGAATAGGCTGCAGCACCAACACCCACCAGCGTATAGCCGAGAAACGGATTGATACCAAAGCAGATACTGGCTGCGCCCAGCAGCTTCAGGCCGTTGGCAAACATCATCACCCGGCCTTTGGCGAAGCTATCCGCCACCTGCCCGACAAACGGCGCAAAAAGAATGTAAGCACCTACAAACACCATTTGCAGGATGGGCTGGCTCCACTCCGGATAGAACTGCGCTTTCAGTAACGCCAGAGTGGCAAACAGTAGGGCATTATCGCCAAACGCAGAGAGAAACTGCGCCACGATAACCGCTTTCATCCCCTTCGACCACAACGAAGTGTTAGTGTGCACTGACTCACTCATCGTGTTGTTCCGCTTCGTCTACCCAGCTTTTCAACGTGACAAAGTCAGGTTTGCCGCTGCCAAGTAATGGCATCTGTTTCAGATAGCGAATATCGCGCGGTACAGCAAGCTCCGGCACGCCGTGCTCGCGGGCATACTGTTGCAACTTATCGCGCGTCAGTTCGTTATCTGTGGTGAAAAGCACCAGTGCCTCGCCTTTGCTGGCATCGCTCTTAATCGCAGTGGCATGGACTTTATCTGGCGAAACACCAAGTGCCAGTTGTTCCACCATTTCCAGCGACACCATTTCGCCTGCAATTTTGGCAAAGCGTTTTGCGCGGCCCTGAATCTGCACAAAGCCCAGCTCGTCAAAACGCACAATATCGCCAGTGTCATACCAGCCGCGCTCCATTTCGCCGCGAACATTCTCGGCGGTGGGCACTTCCAGTACACCTGGCTTCTCCACCCGCAGATAGCCGTTCATTATGTTCGGCCCTTTCAGTTGCAGGCGTCCGCCCTCTTCGATACCAGGGACCGACAACAGGCGCGCATCCATTCCTGGTAGAATACGCCCTACCGTACCGGGTTTCGCCGCCATCGGTACGTTGATAGAAACGACAGGCGCGCATTCGGTCACACCGTAGCCTTCAAGGATGCGCAGGCCAAATTTATCCTGCCAAAGCTGTTTGGTACTTTCTTGTAGTTTTTCTGCGCCTGCCACCACATAGCGTAGACGATAGAAGTCATACGGGTTGGCGAAACGCGCGTAGTGACCGAGGAAAGTCGAAGTGCCGAACAACACGGTGCAACTGCGGTCATACACCAACTCCGGCACAATACGGTAATGCAGCGGGCTTGGATAAAGAAACACTTCTGCACCTGTGAGCAGTGGCGTAAACAGGCCTACCGTCAGCCCAAAGGAGTGAAACAGCGGTAACGCCGACATAAAGCGATCGTTGGTGGTGAAGTCGGCAATCGTTTTAATCTGCTCGACATTCGCCAGAATGCTTTTATGGCTATGGAC
>NZ_CAOLGM010000249.1:0-1824 GCF_948475835.1 uncultured Escherichia sp.
TGATATCCCTTCCTGCAGAATGAAAAATCACACAACCAATATTTATTCAATGAAATCTGATGGTTTTAACTTGTTAACATTAAAAAACGTGCCCGGTTATCTATTATCCTGATTCGTAAAGGCCAAACAATAAATTCATTATGATGATAATATTCATGTGATAGTTTGTTTGCGGCGAGAGATAATTCGCTTTTTATCACCGAGCTTCTCCCGATAACCAGGATTAATCAGCGCAATTTTGATCTTAACCTACCGCAAAACAACCGTGCTTCATGATACAAATGGATTCTCATTATCTGAACAATACGCAGCACGTCTATGACAAAGGGCGAGTTATGCAAACTGAGCAACAGCGAGCCGTAACGCGGCTTTGTATCCAGTGTGGATTATTTCTTTTGCAACATGGTGCGGAAAGCGCGTTGGTTGATGAGCTTTCCTCACGACTGGGTCGGGCGCTGGGAATGGACAGCGTTGAAAGTTCTATCTCTTCGAACGCCATAGTGCTGACAACCATTAAAGATGGGCAATGCCTGACATCGACACGTAAAAATCACGATCGCGGCATTAATATGCATGTGGTGACTGAAGTCCAGCACATTGTGATTCTGGCGGAGCACCATCTGCTGGATTACAAAGGCGTAGAGAAACGATTTAGCCAAATTCAGCCATTACGTTACCCAAGATGGCTGGTAGCCTTAATGGTTGGCCTTTCTTGTGCCTGTTTCTGTAAACTCAATAAAGGTGGCTGGGATGGTGCCGTCATCACCTTCTTTGCCAGTACGGCCGCGATGTATATCCGCCAGCTGCTGGCACAACGTCATCTTCATCCACAAATCAACTTTTGCCTTACCGCTTTCGCCGCCACCACCATTTCCGGATTGCTTTTGCAACTCCCCACTTTCAGCAATACCCCCACCATTGCGATGGCCGCCAGCGTTCTGCTGCTGGTGCCGGGATTTCCGTTGATAAATGCCGTCGCCGATATGTTTAAAGGCCACATCAATACCGGACTGGCACGCTGGGCGATCGCCAGTCTGCTGACACTGGCTACCTGCGTCGGCGTGGTGATGGCACTGACGATTTGGGGGCTACGCGGATGGGTGTGATCGAGTTTCTGTTTGCATTGGCGCAGGATATGATCCTCGCCGCCATTCCAGCGGTCGGCTTTGCGATGGTGTTCAACGTTCCCGTTCGGGCATTACGCTGGTGTGCGCTGCTTGGCGCGATTGGTCATGGTTCACGAATGATCTTAATGACCAGCGGGCTGAATATTGAGTGGTCAACCTTTATGGCTTCTATGCTGGTCGGCACCATTGGTATTCAATGGTCGCGCTGGTATCTGGCGCATCCGAAAGTGTTTACCGTGGCGGCTGTTATCCCCATGTTCCCTGGCATATCGGCTTATACCGCAATGATTTCGGCGGTAAAAATCAGCCAGTTAGGCTACAGCGAGTCATTGATGATTACCCTGTTAACCAACTTTCTTACAGCTTCATCGATTGTTGGTGCATTATCCATCGGTCTTTCCATTCCTGGATTATGGTTGTACCGCAAGCGCCCTCGCGTATAAAATTGCCTCGCTTAAAGCACACGGATGAGAGACAGCCTCCTCTCCTCCGTGTGTTACTATAAAAGTTATCTCCCTTCTCGTTCATCGTTCCATATTTGAGAAACAGTATGTCTTCCAGAGTTTTGACCCCGGACGTCGTTGGTATTGACGCCCTGGTACACGATCACCAAACCGTTCTGGCAAAAGCTGAAGGCGGTGTGGTTGCCGTATTTGCTAACAATGCCCCGGCGTTTTATGCCGTCACGCCTGCACGC
>NZ_CAOLGM010000250.1:0-1744 GCF_948475835.1 uncultured Escherichia sp.
GTGCAATAGTAAATGAGTGTTAATTACAGTTATCTTAATTGTTTAAAAAAAGTGATTTTTATCACAAAGGAAATATGCCTGAGCAGTAGTCAGAGTCATAACTGGCACGTAAGGTTTGCAACCACTAACCCACCAATAGAGGGGTAGATAGGGCGTTAATCTCCCATACTTAACCTGGTTTATGGTAAATTGCCCTCCATTTTGTTTAATTTGTAGATGATACGTTCAGATAATGTCTAATATTTGGTCTAAAGAAGAAACTCTGTGGAGTTTCGCGCTCTACGGCACAGCCGTTGGTGCAGGCACGCTCTTCCTTCCTATTCAGTTAGGTTCGGCAGGGACTGTGGTCCTGTTTATTACTGCTCTGGTCGCCTGGCCTTTAACATATTGGCCACATAAAGCCTTATGCCAGTTCATCCTCTCATCGAAAACATCAGCAGGTGAAGGGATAACGGGCGCAGTAACACACTACTATGGCAAGAAGATTGGTAATCTGATTACCACGCTGTACTTCATCGCCTTTTTTGTCGTCGTGTTGATATATGCAGTGGCAATTACCAACTCACTTACGGAACAGCTGGCAAAGCATATGGTTATTGATCTTCGCATCCGTATGTTGGTGAGTCTGGGTGTTGTATTAATCCTGAATCTCATTTTTCTGATGGGACGCCATGCAACCATTCGGGTAATGGGTTTTTTGGTATTCCCATTGATTGCCTATTTCTTATTTCTTTCCATTTACCTTGTCGGTAGTTGGCAACCTGATCTATTAACGACCCAGGTAGAGTTCAATCAGAATACCCTTCACCAGATATGGATATCGATTCCCGTGATGGTTTTCGCCTTTAGCCATACGCCCATTATTTCTACGTTTGCCATAGACAGACGTGAAAAATATGGCGAACACGCTATGGATAAATGCAAAAAAATTATGAAAGTCGCTTATCTCATCATCTGCATAAGTGTACTGTTCTTTGTCTTTAGCTGCCTGCTTTCTATTCCACCTTCGTATATTGAAGCGGCTAAAGAAGAAGGGGTCACCATTTTATCGGCGCTTTCTATGCTGCCGAACGCCCCAGCATGGCTGTCAATTTCCGGGATTATTGTCGCAGTAGTTGCGATGTCGAAATCATTCCTGGGTACGTACTTTGGCGTTATTGAAGGTGCCACGGAGGTCGTCAAAACAACACTACAGCAGGTTGGTGTAAAGAAAAGTCGTGCATTTAACCGCGCACTATCAATTATGTTGGTATCGCTGATCACCTTCATTGTTTGTTGCATTAACCCGAACGCGATTTCGATGATTTACGCGATCAGCGGCCCGCTCATTGCCATGATACTTTTCATCATGCCTACGTTGTCAACGTATCTGATCCCGGCGCTTAAACCCTGGCGTTCCATCGGAAATCTGATTACGCTGATCGTGGGTATCCTGTGCGTATCGGTAATGTTCTTTAGCTGATATCCATTGTGAATGGTTCAAAATTGCTACAATTTTGAACCATTCCAGTTTTCATAATGTTCATTCGTTATTATTCCGCACTATCACTTCCCTCATCATATCCTAGTATTATCAGTTAGTTAAACACACAAAGAGATCTGAACATCTTAAATAAGACTATTTAAGATGCATAACTTAGATTCGCAAGATATCTTCTGGTCATTCAAAAACAATTTGCGATATAGATATTCTCATACCATGAGATAGTTATCTGAACCACCCTCAACCAGGTAAGATTAAATC
>NZ_CAOLGM010000251.1:0-1733 GCF_948475835.1 uncultured Escherichia sp.
GCCAGTGCCGATTGACGAAAACGAGGTGCTGGACTGGCTGGGCGGACAATTTCTCGGTGTGCCAGTATCCGCGCTGATCATGATGGTGTTGTTTGCGCTGTTTGTGTTCATTAGCCGAAAAACCGCCTTCGGGCGCTCGGTTTTTGCCGTTGGCGGTAATGCCACGGCGGCGCAGTTGTGCGGTATTAACGTTCGTCGAGTGCGCATTCTTATCTTTACCCTTTCGGGATTATTAGCGGCGGTGACCGGCATTTTGCTGGCGGCACGCCTCGGTTCCGGTAACGCAGGTGCCGCAAACGGTCTGGAGTTTGACGTCATCGCCGCGGTCGTGGTCGGCGGTACGGCACTTTCCGGCGGTCGCGGTTCCCTGTTCGGTACATTGCTTGGTGTGCTGGTGATTACGCTAATCGGTAACGGTCTGGTGCTGCTCGGTATTAACTCCTTTTTCCAGCAGGTGGTACGCGGCGTCATCATCGTGGTGGCGGTGCTGGCGAATATCTTGCTGACCCAGCGAAGCAGTAAAGCGAAACGCTAAACCTTAACGCCCCTGGCGCGGGTGCGGCAGGGATGAAAATTAATCGTATTGTTAATGAGGGATTTATGAAAACGATGCTGGCAGCTTATTTACCAGGAAATTCAACCGTCGATCTGCGGGAAGTTGCGGTGCCGACGCCGGGGATTAACCAGGTACTGATCAAAATGAAATCCTCCGGGATTTGCGGAAGCGATGTCCACTATATCTATCATCAACACCGTGCCACGGCGGCGGCACCCGATAAACCGTTATACCAGGGATTTATCAACGGTCATGAACCGTGCGGGCAGATTGTGGCGATGGGGCAAGGCTGTCGCCATTTTAAAGAGGGTGATCGCGTGCTGGTGTATCACATTTCTGGCTGTGGTTTTTGCCCGAACTGCCGCCGCGGCTTTCCTATCTCTTGTACTGGCAAAGGAAAAGCGGCTTACGGCTGGCAGCGTGACGGCGGTCATGCCGAATATCTGCTGGCGGAAGAAAAAGATCTGATCCTCCTGCCGGATGCGCTGAGCTACGAAGATGGTGCGTTTATCAGTTGCGGCGTTGGCACGGCCTATGAAGGGATTTTGCGCGGCGAAGTTTCCGGCAGCGATAACGTGCTGGTGGTCGGTCTGGGGCCGGTCGGCATGATGGCGATGATGCTGGCGAAAGGTCGCGGTGCAAAACGGATCATCGGCGTTGATATGCTGCCGGAACGTCTGGCGATGGCAAAACAGTTAGGGGTGATGGATCACGGCTATTTAGCGACCACCGAAGGTCTGCCGCAGATAATTGCTGAACTTACCCACGGTGGCGCGGATGTTGCGCTCGATTGTTCCGGTAATGCCGCAGGTCGCTTGCTGGCACTGCAATCCACTGCTGACTGGGGGCGGGTGGTTTACATTGGTGAAACCGGAAAAGTGGAATTCGAGGTCAGCGCCGATCTGATGCACCATCAACGGCGGATTATTGGCTCCTGGGTGACCAGTCTGTTCCATATGGAAAAATGCGCCCACGATTTAACGGACTGGAAACTGTGGCCGCGTAACGCCATTACCCATCGCTTCTCGCTGGAACAGGCAGGTGATGCCTATGCGCTGATGGCGAGCGGCAAATGCGGGAAAGTTGTGATTAACTTCCCGGATTAAGGAGTTAGCGGATGACCATCTATACCTTATCCCACGGGTCGCTAAACCTGCACGTTTCTGACCAGGGCGTC
>NZ_CAOLGM010000252.1:0-1698 GCF_948475835.1 uncultured Escherichia sp.
TGCGTTAAGTATTGAAACGGGCGTATGGCACACCCGTTGTTTTTATAAATATATTAACCGTTATAAAATAACGTATAGAAAGTCAAGTGATCACATTTCAAATATCAATTTGATAGTATTGGCATGGTGATTATTTATGGGTAGCAATAAAAGGACAGTATTTATCATCCATAGGGATAGTCTCTGTACTTTTATTCCCATTATGCTAATGCCTTACTGAATTATGAAGCATTTCTTAAGCATCCAACTTTAGCTAGATTAATGGTTTATTATTTTCTACATCTTCAATATATAAAAGCGTATTATCAATGGCGTAGTAACTGCGTTTGTTATGATTAACATCAGTAACCCACCGGAAAACGCCCGCGCCTGCTAGTGTTGAACAGTATTCCCGAAATGTAGATTTTCCGCAAATATGAAGCAATGCGGCCTCTTTTATTTTAGCAGGGTTCTTGGTCGTACTAACTTTTAACAGGTTCCTGGTTCCTCTTAATAACAAAACCGTGTCATCGTGAGTAATAATTCTGATGTTATCCGTAGCCAGATAATAAATGTAATGTGCAATACGGTGATGTTTTAATTCTGAATAAAACCAGGAGAAGTTTTGCTCTTTTCTCACTTGCTCAAACATCTTTTGAAAAACAACGACCTGATCCATCAGGATAATAACCTCTTGTTAGTTGTGAGACTGCGTAGTGTGCACGATCGGTTTTACCACTTCAATCTGGTCTGTCCTTTGGCTGTGATATGTACAGAGTGTGATAGAGGGAATATCTGAATTCTCCCAGTGAGCATTTTGCAACGGACCAGCTCCGGTACAAACGCTGTTGTGGGTTCAGATTATAACATTCTGTCTAAGGGGCGGGATAAAGGTGAAATTAGGGGGCATGAAAGATGACTTTATAACCTTGCTCACCCCAATGTTGTAAAAGTTCGTTTTGCCTTCTCGTTGGTGCCATGCCTGTCCAGACAATCAATGTTTGCGTCGGGAACAGTTCCGGGCGCGGCGATTCAATGGGATCAGCAAGAACAGAAATGTGCCATCCTGACAATGATAAACGCCATGCTTCCAGCCACAATCGTGCTCTCTCTTCAACATTCCACGCCATCAGAATGGCTTCTTTACCGGGCTTACGGCGCATTTCGAAAAGCGAGGTTGCTGCGTATTCAATTAATGCGCCGTCAAACATACTGCTCATAATGCGGGAGGTGTTGTGATCAAGCACGAGACGCTGGCGAACAGGAAGGTAAACATGATTAATCAATTGATCTACTGGGTACTCTCGACCCAGTGAAATAATTCTCGCGCGTAGTTTGGCAGGATTAGCCATGCGAAGAATTGACATCATCTCTTCTTGCAGGCGGCTCCAGTCATCTTCCGTATCCTGGCTGGTGGTTTCCAGTAATGTTTTAACTTTGCCTACAGGGACGCCATTACTTATCCAACGCTTGATCTCTTCGATGCGTTGTATGTCTTCTTCATCAAAGAGTCGGTGTCCGCCTTCACTGCGCTGTGGTTTTAACAAACCGTAGCGGCGTTGCCAGGCCCGGAGAGTGACAGGATTAATCCCGCAACGTTCAGCAACATCACCAATGCTGTAATAAGCCACAATTCCTCCTTGCGGTCACAAATCTCCGTCGCCTGTACACGACCCAATAATACTTTGTACAATATACGCTAAAATTGTACAAAGTATA
>NZ_CAOLGM010000253.1:0-1587 GCF_948475835.1 uncultured Escherichia sp.
GATTTTATTCTTATCTTTCCCATGGTACCCGGAGCGGGACTTGAACCCGCACAGCGCGAACGCCGAGGGATTTTAAAAACTATCAACCACCACTTACAAATCATAACCTTATGATTTTATTAACTCTGCAAATAGATCTATACAACGCCATTTGAATCTATTGTCACTTTTTATCGCCACTTTTTACCCTCTATTGTCAAAAGGGTTCAATTCAACAGCAGCCTCTAAATGACCTGGAGCAAAATGCGCATAACGCATAGTCATTTTTATATCGCTATGCCCCAGTATTTTTTGCAACACAAGAATATTTCCGCCCCGCATCATAAAATGACTGGCAAACGTGTGACGTAGCACATGAGTTAATTGCCCATCAGGAAGCTCGATCTTCGCTCTCTTAATTGCAGCGTCAAAAGCCTCATAACATGGTGAAAATAGCGCTCCTCGTTTTTTAGGAAGCATAGCCTGCAATTGAGGTGAAATCGGTACAGTGCGGTTCTTCTTTCCTTTAGTTTTGACAAATGTGATTCGACCGGGCAGTACTTGAGATTGTTTTAATCCTTCTGCTTCACTCCACCGAGCACCAGTCGCAAGCCCAATACGAACAACAACCCCCAAATCTTTATTCCGTGACTCATCACACGCAATCAGAAGGCGTTCAATCTCATCTACATACAGAAACGCCAGTTCCTTTTCTTCCTCACGAAACTTGCGAATACCAGTCAGGGGGTTTTCACCAGACCACTCTCCAAGGCGCTTCAGTTCGGCAAAAACAGCATGTAGATATGACTGCTCACGATTAACAGTTGCTTCACTAAGTTTCTTCTTCCCCTTTGGATTCCATTCACCTGATAATCGCCGCTCCCTGTAGGTGGCAAACATATTTTTATCAAATTGAGAAGCAAACGGATCACCTAACCTAGAACAAATCGCCTCGAGTTTAGCCCTTCGCTCTTCACCGGAAGACAGTGTTTTACCGTACATATCAAACCAGCGAGCAACCAACTCGGAAAGGTGGGGGCCAGAATCATCCTGAAACTCGCTCCCCAAATTACTATTCATTAAACGGCGCTCATAAGAGAGCGCCTCACCCTTAGTCGCAAACTGTTTACGAATACGCTTTCCCGATGCTCCATACGGGTAACACTCGCAAAGCCATTTACCAGTAGGTAGTCTTCGAACACTCATTCTAATTAAGACTTAATCCATCCCATCATCAACATCAGAGATACCGCCGTATTAGAAACAGACTGATTTTGATATACTTTTCTATTCTTTTTTTTATCTGCGAAAGGCTCAAAGGCCATATCAAGTTGTTTAGTCAATTCCTCTGCCAACAATTTGAGGTCATCCATATTTTTAACTTGTGTAGACAATTCTGGTGTAAGTCTTCCTTGATTATAAAGTACAGCTATAAAGTCAGCCGAGGTAGCCAATTTGTTTTTATAAGATGCCTTTTGCCACTCAAGGGCGTTTGCCTTATGTAATGTTCCACCTTCATACCATTCAGAGGCATAACCATGAGATGCAAAAACAAACAAGATATAAAAAAGGACTAATTTTAAATAATTACGCTGCATATCATATTTC
>NZ_CAOLGM010000254.1:0-1434 GCF_948475835.1 uncultured Escherichia sp.
GTTGCACCCAGTTCACGATATATACTGCGGGTATCGACTGATTTCGATTCCATGCCATTGGATAAATGATAGTAGCGTCTAAGTGACCTAAGCTCTGCTGCAACATCAGCCCGCAGGCACCAGACCAGGGGATTCATCCTGAAGAGACAGCGCAGGTGTATTGTGTTCACCGCTCACCAAAGACATCATGATGAAATGATGATATCCCGCATAAGAAAGAGGCATTTTTTACACGCAGTGCGCTGAAGTGTAGTTGGATAAAAAATCACTCTTTTCAGATAATACTGTCGTACGCTTATCTTTCGACAATGAGGCCGTCGGCAAAATAAAATGACTAATGTAATCGTTGCTGATGAATATCTTCTGCTCACATAAAAATCACACAATAATATTGATAAATCAGATTATCTTACCTTTACAACATTGCGTTAACAGTCAATGACACTTCTTGAATAAAAATATTGTCAATCAATGAGTTATTCCTCATTTAAGATTATTCTCATTCACGTAAAAAACATAATTCCTATCATCACAGCCACGCTCATTTTGAATTATCTGAATAATAGCGAGCGTTCTTTAGTTAAGCAGATCTTAATTGAAGACGAAATTATTGTGTGTGCAACTTACTTAATACCGGACATCTAAGTTGAAGAAAAAAATACTTGCCTTCGGGCTTATCTCAGCATTGTTCTGCTCCACGCCAGCGATGGCGGATATGAATCGCACCACGAAAGGTGCATTGCTAGGCGCAGGCGTTGGTTTACTTACTGGCAATGGTGTTAATGGCGTACTGAAAGGTGCAGCTGTTGGCGCTGGTGTTGGTGCAGTAACAGAAAAAGGCCGCGACGGTAAAAATGCGCGTAAAGGTGCAAAAGTAGGTGCCGCCGTTGGTGCTGTCACTGGCGTTCTGACCGGCAATGGCCTCGAAGGGGCGATTAAAGGTGCCGTGATTGGCGGTACGGGTGGTGCAATTCTGGGTAAAATGAAATAAGGAATGATGATGAAAAAATTTGCTTTACTGGCGGGCCTGTTTGTTTTCGCACCAATGACCTGGGCGCAGGACTACAATATTAAAAACGGTTTGCCGTCAGAAACCTATATTACTTGCGCAGAAGCCAACGAAATGGCAAAAACTGACAGCGCACAGGTTGCAGAAATTGTTGCGGTAATGGGTAATGCCAGCGTTGCCAGCCGTGATTTAAAAATTGAGCAATCTCCGGAACTGAGCGCCAAAGTGGTAGAAAAACTGAATCAGGTTTGCGCTAAAGACCCGCAAATGCTGTTGATCACGGCAATTGATGACACCATGCGTGCTATCGGCAAAAAATAATATTTCATATGTACCGCGTCGATGAATACGACGCGGTTTTTTAGCTAACGGCGGGATCAGAACTTATATTTCAGGCCCACCATCACTGCGGTGTCATTGTAGCC
>NZ_CAOLGM010000255.1:0-838 GCF_948475835.1 uncultured Escherichia sp.
TCACGGTACATCCGGCAGTAATGGTTATAGCTGTAAAAACCGCCTGGATTACGC
Organism: uncultured Escherichia sp.; assembly: GCF_948475835.1. Lineage (NCBI taxonomy): Bacteria > Pseudomonadati > Pseudomonadota > Gammaproteobacteria > Enterobacterales > Enterobacteriaceae > Escherichia > uncultured Escherichia sp. The sequence continues at coordinate 55 of NZ_CAOLGM010000255.1, forward strand.
TCACAGTATTCTTCCCAGAGTAGCTGCAGCGTCACGCATTTATTACGCAGTTCCCGGTGTACTGTAGCCCAGTCAGGCAGAGAGTGCTTCTTCATCTTAACCTGGGTCTGAAGGAACGCATGTTTTAGTTTTGTATCATCCCATCCTGTAGGTAAGGGCCACTGCTTTATGCCAAGTTGAGCCGCCCGATTAGCATATCTGGATACAACGGAAGGGGAGATTGCAAGACTACGACCAATTTGTCGATGGCTGAGTCCAACACCGTATTTAAGCCTAAGAATTTCTTTAAGTTTTCTCATAGAAATTGGAACTGTTGGCATAGGTATCCTTTACCGGAATGGCAAAAGATACAGATCAACACACCTGTGAAGTTCCAATAACATTGATGGAGATCACTGAATAACAAAATGAGTCAAAAGTGATCTCCATCGATGTTATTCAGCGATCTGTTCAAATGTTATTACCCGATCTCGATGGAAGTTATTGAGTGATCTCCTTTCATGAAAATACGCACAAACCATTGAATATACCCTCCTGACAGAAAATAAAGCCATATTATTATCGCCATAATATACTTACTATCAATCCTTACGCCAATAATGTCTGATACAGTCCCTATAAATATTAGAGCAATAAAGAATACTATGCCTGTTGGAAAACATATTACCATCATTCCATAAGACATGAGACTAATTAACTCGCTCACATCACGAGTGGAGTCTAATAGTGAAAGTCTATGCATGGAAAAGAATAGTATTAAAAGCGATAAAGCCAGCCATATAGC
>NZ_CAOLGM010000255.1:848-1227 GCF_948475835.1 uncultured Escherichia sp.
CCATCTTTGATTAATTGAGCGCCACCGGAGTTTAGCGTGGTGCTGACGGCACTACCACCACTGGAAACAGACTGGATTCCACCACTGTTAATAGTGGTATCTGTGGCTTGATGACCGTTGAGTACAGAGAGAGAACCACCATTCTCCAGCAGCATATTACTGGCACTTCCGTTGGCAATACTGAAGCTGCCGTTAATATTGGTACCACTCAGAGTGGCATCTGTGGTTGTAAAAATAGCCCCGCCACTGTTCTGAGTAATGTCAACGGCAGTGCCGCCCCCGGAGACGGACAGGTAACCACCACTGTTAATGGTGGTACTCGTGGCACTACCGCTATCGTTGATGTATTGAACGCCACCGGAGTTGAGCGTGGTGTGCG
>NZ_CAOLGM010000256.1:0-1193 GCF_948475835.1 uncultured Escherichia sp.
GAGCAAGAACTGCACCATCGCGTCATTGGTCAGAACGAAGCGGTTGATGCGGTATCTAACGCTATTCGCCGTAGCCGTGCGGGGTTGGCGGATCCAAATCGCCCGATTGGTTCATTCCTGTTCCTCGGCCCAACGGGTGTGGGGAAAACTGAGCTTTGTAAGGCGCTGGCGAACTTTATGTTTGATAGCGACGAGGCGATGGTCCGTATCGATATGTCCGAGTTTATGGAGAAACACTCGGTGTCTCGTCTGGTTGGTGCGCCTCCGGGATATGTCGGTTATGAAGAAGGTGGCTACCTGACCGAAGCTGTGCGTCGTCGTCCGTATTCCGTCATCCTGCTGGATGAAGTGGAAAAAGCGCATCCGGATGTCTTCAACATTCTGTTGCAGGTACTGGATGATGGTCGTCTGACTGACGGGCAGGGGAGAACGGTCGACTTCCGTAATACGGTTGTCATTATGACCTCTAACCTCGGTTCCGATTTGATTCAGGAACGCTTCGGTGAACTGGATTATGCGCACATGAAAGAGCTGGTGCTCGGTGTGGTAAGCCATAACTTCCGTCCGGAATTCATTAACCGTATTGATGAAGTGGTGGTCTTCCATCCGCTGGGTGAACAGCACATTGCCTCGATTGCGCAGATTCAGTTGAAACGTCTGTACAAACGTCTGGAAGAACGTGGTTATGAAATCCACATTTCTGACGAGGCGCTGAAACTGCTGAGCGAGAACGGTTACGATCCAGTCTATGGTGCACGTCCTTTGAAACGTGCTATCCAGCAGCAGATCGAAAACCCGCTGGCACAGCAAATACTGTCTGGTGAATTGGTTCCGGGTAAAGTGATTCGCCTGGAAGTTAATGAAGACCGGATTGTCGCCGTCCAGTAAATGATAAAACGAGCCCTTCGGGGCTCGTTTTTGTCTATAAGTTAGACGGAAAAGACTATATTTAAGATGTTTTGCCTGAAAAATGAGCGAACGATAAAGTTTTTATATTTTTCGCTTGTCAGGCCGGAATAACTCCCTATAATGCGCCACCACTGACACGGAACAACGGCAAACACGCCGCCGGGTCAGCGGGGTTCTCCTGAGAATTCCGGCAGAGAAAGCAAAAATAAATGCTTGACTCTGTAGCGGGAAAGCGTATTATGCACACCCCGCGCCGCTGAGAAAAAGCGAAGCGGCACTGCTCT
>NZ_CAOLGM010000257.1:0-1128 GCF_948475835.1 uncultured Escherichia sp.
GCACAGCACAGAAGATGTTTAACAGTTTTCATCATCATTACTCAAGGTGGAATTGTGTCGCAGTATACCGCCAGAAACGGGGATTAATACTCTTTACCTGTTACCCGGCTACGGTAGCTATCCCAGTTGAAGATCACCCACAAACTGTTACCCAGGCGCATACGGTCCATCACGCGTTCGCCCAGCAACTTGGTCATCTCTTCCATATTACTGTTGGTCAGCATCCCGGTTGGGCGTTTGGAAGAAGAGCGGCGATCGACGATCTGGTTGATGATCACTTTTTCGTATTTCGATTCGGTCTGCACGCCGATCTCATCGATCACCAGCAGATCAACGTTGCTCAGATCGTTAAGCAGTTGTTCTTCGCTGGTACCGCTATTCCTGAAGGTATCTTTCATCGCCGACATAATATCGGCCACGGTGATGATCAATACGGATTTACCGCGTAGCAGCAGCTCGTTGCAGATTGCCGCCGCCAGATGGTTTTTGCCGGTTCCTGGCTTACCAGAAAAGATGAAGCTGGCGATGTTGCCGTCAAACTCTTCGACGTACTGGCGCGCTTTGCTTAACGCATTCATCTGCCCTTCACACTCAACGCGATAGTTCTCAAAGGAGCAGTTCTGATGCAGTGGACGAATACCGGAGCGGTTAAAGGTGCGCTGCATTTTCATCGCCCGATTTTCACGTTCGAGAGCGGCGGAGCGGATCGCTCCTTGTTCTTTCTGCCAGGCCAGTAGTTCTTCACCCGTTTTGAATGCAGGTTTGATATGGGCAGGCATCATTTTTTGCAGGCGTTGCATCAGGTCGCCAACGTTTTTCATCGTTACCCTCTGAATCCTGGTGGAATTTGGCTGTCAGGTTCACTGACCGTATTCACATCTCGTTTCGGCAGTCCGCCGTTGCTGGCACGACCGATTTGCAGGCTGCGCGCCAGTTTTTGTTGCCACTGTACATGGTGAAAGACTTTACCTTCCGCCTGCCAGTAGGCAATGAATGAGGTCAGTTCTTCGGTGGTCACCGGCTCTCTTAGTGCCACGCCCCATAGCGCCGCCAGGCGGATAAAGTCGGCATCGGGTTGCCAGTCCGGATACATGGCGAATTTCCCCATGGGTACAGCAACGGGAGCAG
>NZ_CAOLGM010000258.1:0-1080 GCF_948475835.1 uncultured Escherichia sp.
GTGTTGTTTGTGTGATACTATAAAGTTGGTAGATTGTGACTGGCTTAAAAAATCATTAATTAATAATAGGTTATGTTTACAGAGTTCCCCGCGCCAGCGGGGATAAACCAGGAACTGGCGCTGCTGGAGCAAAACCCGGTATGAGTTCCCCGCGCCAGCGGGGATAAACCGAAAAGGGCCGCATTGACGGCCCTGTGTTATCGGAGTTCCCCGCGCCAGCGGGGATAAACCGTTAGCTGTTAGCCAAACATGTCGACCTGTTTGGAGTTCCCCGCGCCAGCGGGGATAAACCGATTTTTCAGACTCATCAAAATAATCCTTTAATGAGTTCCCCGCGCCAGCGGGGATAAACCGCCGTCAAACAGTATCACCGCGTTAACGCCCGCGAGTTCCCCGCGCCAGCGGGGATAAACCGCCACACACGTCGAGCTGGTGGGGGTTAATGCTGAGTTCCCCGCGCCAGCGGGGATAAACCGACACCTCTACTGACGTTCCTGAACAAGAAGATGAGTTCCCCGCGCCAGCGGGGATAAACCGCTCTGTCGTTTTCATATTACCGGCCTGCCACTGAGTTCCCCGCGCCAGCGGGGATAAACCGGCCAGGAATGCAGCATTTTGCATGGGAAATGAGAGTTCCCCGCGCCAGCGGGGATAAACCGACTATCGGCGCTGTTCAGTTGGGACAGAAACAGAGTTCCCCGCGCCAGCGGGGATAAACCGTTATCGCACCGTGTTAAACCGGCAGAAAAACAGAGTTCCCCGCGCCAGCGGGGATAAACCGCGTGCCTTCGACTTTGCGGATCACGTCGTCTTGAGTTCCCCGCGCCAGCGGGGATAAACCGACGGGGACGAATCACAGCAGCGTTATCGTGATGAGTTCCCCGCGCCAGCGGGGATAAACCGCCTCTCAATTTGTAACGTCTGCAATGTCAGGCGAGTTCCCCGCGCCAGCGGGGATAAACCACCATATAACCCGTTATCTCTTTCTCAAGTTTTTATATTAGCAGTACTTGTAATAAGCAACATATCCACGTAACACCTCATATTCAAAATAGTTCTCCATGCCAGAGAGGTTCACAA
>NZ_CAOLGM010000259.1:0-644 GCF_948475835.1 uncultured Escherichia sp.
GTTCAGACTTAATGCTGAGTTATCAAAGCTGGATTATCGTAACAATAGAGGGCTGGACAGGGCCCTCATCCGTTCACTCAGTCAGGGAAACTGGTTAACCCTGAAACAAAATATTTTACTGACTGGGGCCACCGGCAGCGGTAAAACGTTCCTGGCATGTGCACTTGGTCATAATGCCTGCCGACAGGGATACAAGGTCTACTATTATCGCCTTAAAGCGCTGATGGAACAGTGCTATCAGGGGCATGCTGATGGAAGATACAGCAAACTTTTGACCAGGCTGAATAATAGCGATCTGCTGCTTCTGGATGACTGGGGGCTGGAACCTCTCTCATCAGAACAGCGTAGCGACCTGCTGGAAATAGTGGATCTGATGTACCAACGAGGCTCAATCATCGTAGTGAGCCAGTTGCCGGTGGAAAACTGGTACAAAATGATCGGAGACTCCACACATGCGGATGCCATCCTAGATCGACTGGTTCATGGCAGTATCAAGATCGAACTTAAAGGAGAATCAATGCGGAAAATACAATCTCCGTTGACCGAAGGAGATCAGTGAAGGTAATTTAAAAACGGTTCTGTGAAAGTGACACGAACCGATCTCCATCGATGTTACTCACCGATCTCCTTCACGGTAATACGCA
>NZ_CAOLGM010000260.1:0-534 GCF_948475835.1 uncultured Escherichia sp.
CTGCTCACCCGACTGCTGGACCAGCACTACGGCCTCACGCTAAATGACACACCGTTCTCCGATGAACGTGTGATTGAGCAGCATATTGAGGCAGGCATTTCACTGTGTGACGCGGTGAACTTTCTCGTTGAAAAATACGCGCTGGTGCGTACCGACCAGCCCCGGTTCAGCACTTGTCCCCGCTCTCAGTTAATAAACAGTATTGATATCCTCCGGGCTCGCCGGGCGACCGGCCTGATGACCCGCGACAATTACAGAACGGTAAATAACATTACCCGGGGTAAGCATCCGGAGGCGAAACGATGAAACTTTCCCTGACGCTGGAAGCCGACAGCATTAACGTGCGGGCGCTGAACATGGGGCGCATTGTCGTTGACATTGATGGTGTTAATCTCGCTGAACTGATTAACAATGTCGCTGAAAACGGTTATTCACTCCGCGTGGTGGAGGAATTCGACCAACAGTCAACCTGCACACCACCACCGTTTACGGCCCTTGCCGGCATACGCTGCAGTACCGCACATATCACGGAAA
>NZ_CAOLGM010000261.1:0-532 GCF_948475835.1 uncultured Escherichia sp.
GTGCAGCAGAAGCATTTCAGGAGACACTTAATTATCAGTCTGAACCTTTACCCATTGGTAAGGCAAATAAAATCGCATCAGAATGCAGAAAAAGAAATGAAATGGCAGAGGCGCGACGGGTAAGAGAAAATGAGCGCAATAAAATACGCGAAAAACAACTTCAGGCATTAAATGATGCTCATTCAGTAAAGGAACGTTAATCCTGGTTTCCTGTTAAAAGCCTCCATTTCTTATTTTGTGCTGTGGTTTTAAGAATGGCACTGCGTGATATATCCACGGCCACAGACTGATATTTTCCTTTTTTAAACGTACTAAGGAATACTCGTATGAGTAATAACCCACTTCAGGCCGTCACTCAGGCGGTTAACTCTCTCGTCACAGCACTGAAACTGCCTGACGAGTCCGCAAAGGCCAATGAAATACTGGGTGAAATGAGTTTCCCGCAGTTCAGCCGTCTGCTGCGTATTTTCATGAAAGGAGATCACTCAATAACTTCCATCGAGATCGGGTAATAACATTTGAACAGATCGCT
>NZ_CAOLGM010000262.1:0-517 GCF_948475835.1 uncultured Escherichia sp.
ACCAGAAAGTGATCGATGCCCTGATGAAAGTTCTCTTCTGTCATCCACCAGGTAAGCAATTCCTGATTAAGAAAATTCCAGTTTGATTGTGGCATGACCCGGGTACCAATTCGCGGTCGCGGTAAAACCATCCCTTTTGCCGTTAACGTTTTGACCGCTTCGCGTACCGCTGTACGACTCACTCCAAATTGCTCGCCCAGCTCACTCTCACCAGGCAAAATGGTGCCGGGTTCATATTCACCTTTTAAGATGCGTTGCGCCAGCTTCTCAGCCAGAACATACGAAAGGTTTTTCTGTGCAGCTAACTGTTGTGCGCTTAAAGGCATTACTAATCTTCCTTTTTCTTTTTATTCCTCCTTAGTATGCCACCAGGAAGTGTGATTACGGTTGCAAAAACGGCAAATTGCTTGTTTTATGGCACATTAACGGGGCTTTTGCTGAAAAAATGCGCGGTCAGAAAATTATTTTAAATTTCCTCTTGTCAGGCCGGAATAACTCCCTATAATGCGCCACCACT
>NZ_CAOLGM010000263.1:0-513 GCF_948475835.1 uncultured Escherichia sp.
GGCCACTGCTGGTCACGCCCCCATGTGTGGATTACCGTGAATATCCCCGGCTCCACATCCGCCTGGCGGCAGATTTCCAGTATCACATCTGCTGCAATACGGCTCATCTCTGCCAGTAACCACCGGTTGTGGAACACCAGGGACCAGTACTGGCAGGGAAGTGTGAACACAATATGCTGCCACGGGCAGTCGGGGACCAGACTCAGCAGACACTGTATCCACTGTGCGCCAGCCTTCACTCCACAGTGCGGACAGGAGCGACTTTTGCACCGGAAGCAGACCTTTTTTGTATGGCAACAGTCCGGTGATGAACAGCACCACTGTGTGTACCCCATCAGTGTGGTTCCGCACGCCATGATTTTTGTCACCGACTCAATGACCACCGGACGTACTGAACCTTCCGGCTGTTTCTCCAGCCAGTTAAGCCAGCGGTTTTCCTGCTGGAAAATATCGGCAAAACGGGGAAGCATCAGAAGGGCGGGGTGACTCCGTCCGGCCAGTGAATCGTGCCGC
>NZ_CAOLGM010000264.1:0-511 GCF_948475835.1 uncultured Escherichia sp.
CCGCACACGACGTGAAGAATACCTGTTGATGAGTGGTGATGAGTTTATGGAAAGGTTCTCCTGGCATGTGGCGGATAAGGGGTTCCGTATGGTGAGGTACTACGGGTTCCTGAATCCGGTGACCGGTGAAGCGGCGGTTACTGGAAGAAGTTGTGTACGCCATAACGGAGACAGTGAGAAAAACGGCAAAGCAAATCACCTGGAGAGTGATGTATCAGAGGTTACTGAAGGTTGACTCGCTGAAGTGTGTGCTGTGCGGAAGTCAGATGCGCTTTACGGGGCTGAAGCGGGGCTATCGTCTGGCAGAGCTGGTTATGATGCATGAGCCACTGGCGCGAATGCAGTATTGCGGCTGAGAGCCGCAGAGGGGTAGTTGCGTTCATTTTGAGGGAAATGGAGCCAAAAATCACCATCGATACCCGGTATCAATCAATGTTGCGTATTACCGTGAAGGAGATCGGTGAGTAACATCGATGGAGATCGGTTCGTGTCACTTTCACAGAACCGTTTT